>JBGUET010000022.1:4078-14849 GCA_041821225.1 Sedimentibacter sp. | reverse complement strand
TTGATACTTCAGGAGATTGGCTTGTAGACGTTTTTGGATTACCAAAGAAATAAGCTATAAAAATGGAATTGACTTTTAATTAAATTGATTTTACTAAAATAAAAATAAAAGGAGTGTACTCAATGTTAGCATGGATGACAATTATAGCAGCAATTTTGGCTTTTTCACTTGGTACAATAGCAAATCTTAATATTGGTGTTCTTTGCATTGGTTTTGGGTTTTTAGCATCTTTGGTCAGTGGCGGGACAGGTTCAGAATTAGTAGATGCACTTAGTGCTTCTAATGTATTTATCTTTGTAGGTGTCAACCTACTGTTTACTGCAGCTTTTAAAAATGGATTTATTCAAGTTTTATGTGACAAACTTTTATATGCAACTGGCGGTCGCCGTTGGGTTATGCCGTTTGCTTTCGCTGCTGTTGGTGGTATCGTTGCCGGTATTGGCGCAGGAGCTGCTCCAGCAGCTGCATTAATGGCTTCTCCAGCTATGACAATGGCTAAAAAAACAAAGATACCTACATTTCTTATGGCCGTTGTTGTTCTACACGGAATTTTTATAGGTATGTATTCTCCACTTTCTGGATTTGCAATTCCAATCTTGGCATTAATAACTAATAGTGTTGGCGTTAACATTGCAGGAAAACTATTCATTTGGTCAGCTTTATTTGAAATTACTGCTTTAGTTGTTGCATTTTTACTTTTCGGGGGTTTAAAGCTAATTAAAGAAGACAAAGAACTTGGTAGCGAGCGTATCGGTATTGAAGGCGTCGCAAAACCTGCGAAATTTGATTCATCTCACTATGTTACTATTATTTCACTAATCCTTCTTTTTGCTGGTGTTATGACAATGGGTAGAACCTTTAATATTGGTATTGGTGCAATTGCACTTGGCTTAATTGTAATAATTTTTTCCCGCAAAAAAGGCGTTACTGATGTTGATGTTATAAAGGCTATGCCTTGGGGTACCATTATGCTTGTTATTGGAGCAATGACATTAATGACTATGATGGAAAACGTTGGAGGAACTAAACTGATCATAGCAGGTATTCAGTCCCTTAACCTTGGCATATACAGTGCACTATTGCTGATTATTCTTGCTGGACTTACCTCTTTTTATGCATCATCCCTTGCTATTGTACTAGCTCTTATTCCAATGGCAATTCTATTAATGACAGATATGGGTATGGCATATGCAATTCCTGGTTTGACCATAGCAATATGTATATCAGCTACTATGGTTGATGTTAGCCCGGTTTCTAATAACGGTGCTCTCTTTGTTGCTGCTAATTCGGTGGCTGATCCTGAATCAAATGCCGGACTATTTAAAAAGATGTTTGCATACGGTTTCGCAATGATATTTCTTGGTTCCATATTTAGTTTCATCGCTTTGGTATTGCTATAATAGTGTAGGTTTTGCAAGATTTCTAAGTACTGTTTAGATTTACCAAAGTTGTTAGAAAAAAACTAATAATACCTTAATGGCGTGTTGACTGTGTAATTCAGTAAACACGCCATTAGGTAGAAATTGATATTGAAGATACGGCTTAGAATAATCCGTAAGTCATCGTTAAGGTTACAAATTCCCAGATGATTGGGGTTAGATAATATGAAGCATATTATCTTGTTAATAAATCGGGTGGCGATAAGAAAATTATTAAACCATTGTTTGAATTCCTCAAGAATTTGTGGAATTATTGATTTCATTTAAAGCTGATGAGAAAACAAAAGCGATTACTTTAATTTGCAAATAGGCGGCAATGAAGAAGAGCTTGCCGCAGAATATATAAAAAAGAATGGTTCAAAACCAGTAATACCTATGATTGCAGGGAAGGATGCACTTAAAGGCAGAATCATGGGACATAGAAGTGCAATTGTTTTCGCCGATGGAACGGGAAGCGTTGCAAACAAGGAAAAATTATTGGCTGTTAAAGTTATTTATATTGCTGAAAGTACAGTAAATATAGGTGATATTTTAAAGAGGATATTTTAAAGAGGAGAATAAAAAAATGGACTACAACAAAATGGCGCTAGAAATGCATAAAAGGCTAGCAGGAAAGATAGCTATTAAAAGCAAAATTGAAGTCAAAAATGAAACAGACCTTTCTATTGCATATACACCGGGCGTTGCAGAACCTTGTAGAGAGATTCATAAAAACGAGGCGACAGTTTATGATTATACATCTAAATCGAATTTGATAGCTGTTGTATCGGATGGTTCGGCTGTTCTTGGTTTGGGTAATATTGGTGCAAAGGCATCAATTCCAGTAATGGAGGGAAAATGTGTTCTTTTTAAAGAATTTGCTAATGTTGACGCTTTTCCAATTTGTCTGGAAACAAATGATGTGGATGAGATAGTTAGAACCGTAAAACTGATTGAGCCTGTATTTGGAGGGATAAATCTAGAGGATATTTCTGCCCCTAGGTGCTTCGAGATAGAAAGAAAACTGAAGGAAATCATGGACATTCCGGTTTTTCATGATGATCAACACGGAACAGCTGTTGTTTGTGCGGCTGCTATAATCAATTCGCTGAAGTTGGCTGGAAAGAAATTTGAGGACTCAACTGTTGTTATTAATGGATCTGGTGCTGCAGGTAATTCTATAGCCAAGCTTCTTTTAAACTTGGGAATCAAGGATATTTTAATGTGCGACCGTAAGGGAATAATAAGTAGAAATAGAGAAAATTTGGATAAGTATAAAAAAGAGTTGGCAGAGATTACCAACAAGGGGAATTTAAATGGAACATTGCAAGATGCAATGAAAAATACTGATGTTTTCATAGGGGTTTCAGCGCCCGGGTTAGTAACTAAAGAGATGGTAGCGTCAATGAATGACAAAGCTATTGTTTTTCCTATGGCAAATCCGGAACCGGAAATAATGCCTGATCTTGCAAAAGAGGCAGGGGCGTTTATTGTCGGTACAGGAAGAAGTGATTTTCCAAATCAAGTAAATAATGTATTGGCATTTCCAGGGATATTCAGGGGAACGCTTGATGTTCGAGCATCCGACATTAATGAAGCAATGAAAATGGCTGCAGCAAAAGCATTGGCTGAAGCTGTTGGAGATGATTTAAATGTTAATCATATATTGCCGAAACCTTTTAGCAAAGGATATACTGAGAAGATAATTGACGCAGTAAAAAAAGCAGCAATTGAGTCTGGCCTTGCAAGAATATAGGATTAGATAAGACGTAATTTTGAAAAGAGGGATTCAATGATACATGAACTTAAATTCAACAAGGGAAAACTTTTGGTGGAAATTAAAGATAAAAACTTTTATGGCGAATTGCTTCCAAATGAAGTTAAAATAGAGCTTACAGATGAGGATGAAGTAACGCGAGCACTTGAAAATCCCATTGGATCAAAGAGGTTAAGGGATATAATTAAACCAGGTGAAAAAATTGCAATCATAACTAGTGACATAACTAGACCTATGCCTAGCAAAGTGGTTTTGCCTTTGGTATTAGAGGAAATAAAGGCTGCAGGAGTGAAGGAAGAAGATATATTGATTGTCCTAGCACTAGGCAGTCATAGAGGCCATACTGAGGATGAGAAGAGAATGCTTGTTGGAGAAGCAGTCTACGATAGCGAGATAGTAATAATCGACAGCGATATGAATAGATGTGTGAATTTAGGCCATTGCAAGAATGGAACGCCTGTTGACGTATTTGAACCTGTGGCAAGTGCGGATAGAAGAATTTGTCTCGGTAACATAGAATATCATTACTTTGCTGGTTATTCCGGCGGAGCAAAAGCTATTATGCCTGGTGTGTCCAGCCATGAGGCAATTCAGGAAAACCACTCAAACATGACAAAAAAAGAAGCTTGTGCTGGCAATCTTGATACAAACCCAGTCAGACAGGACATTGATGAGGTTGGACAACATATTAAGATTGATTTTATAGTAAATGTTGTATTGAATAGCAAGAAACATATAGTGAAGGCTGTCGCAGGCGATTATATCGCCGCACATAGGGATGGATGTAGATTTCTTGATGAGATGTATGGAATAACTATTGATGAGAAAGCGGATATTGTAATAGCTTCTCCTGGGGGATTTCCTAAGGATATAAACCTGTATCAAGCCCAGAAGGGGCTTGATAATTCAAAACATGCTGTAAAAGAAGGCGGAATAATAATCCTTGTTGCTTCTGCAAAGGAAGGATTCGGAGAAAAAACGTTTGAGGAATGGATGCTTGGCAAATCGCCTGATGAAATGATAGACGAGATCGAAAAGAATTTCAAATTGGGAGGTCATAAGGCTGCAGCCATTGCTATGATTCTGAAGAAGGCTAAAATATTCATGGTTTCTGACCTAGATGATGATTTGATAAGAAGTATCAATATGCAGCCATTTTCAACTCTTCAAGAGGCACTGGATGCTGCTTTAAAAGACATGGGAGATGATGCTCGGGTTTTACTTTTACCCGCGGCAGGGTCGACGCTTCCGAAATTGGCCTAGATAATGACATATCATTTAAGCAGTTCATAGTGTTAAGCCTAATGTAATTGGTTGTTTTGAGGTGACCTAATTATATAACAGTTGGTTATACACCATGGACTGTTTTATTGCTTCAATTTGATTTTGTAATTAAGCTATTTTTTTAATGGAGGGAAATAATGGATTTATCAAAAAAAATTACAACTGATGTATTAATTATTGGTGGTGGAATGTCAGGGCTTTTAGCAGCAATAAAAGCAAAAAAAGAAGGGGCAGATGTTGTGTTGGTCGATAAAGGTCATGCGGGCAAATCAGGACAAAGCCCTTATGCAGATAGCTTTTGTCCATACAATCCAGAATGGGGTCATGATTTAGATAAGTGGATGAAGCAAGTTAATGTTAGTGGAGAATATATGAATGACCCTAGATGGACAAAATTAGTTTTCGAAGGTTCATTTAAATGTTATGAGGAGATGGTCAAGTGGGGTGTAGATTTCCTTAAGAATTCAGATAGTACTTTATTTAAAAAAGGAGATTTGGGCGGAGGCCCTTCTACTATATTTTATAAAAAAAATCAGGCACCAGGACTTGCTAGAAAAGAAGCAATTAAGTTGGGGATAAGGATAATTGATAGAGTGATGGTAACTGATTTGGTTAAAAATGATCATAAGGTTATTGGTGCCATAGGTATTAGTGTTGAAGAAGCAGATCTATATGTTTTTAACTCCAAAGTTACTGTTATGTGCGCTGGGGCAGTTGGCTTCAAACCAAATGGATGGCCAATACATGAATTAACTGGTGACGCGGACGCAATGGCATATAGAATAGGTGCAGAGGTTTTAGGAAAAGAATTTATTGATACACATATGACTACTGCTGAAAACCCAGCATATCAGTCGTTTGCTGAGCAAATGAGTGAAGGTGCACTACCAAACACAGGTCCTAAATTCAAATTAGTAAATGGTGATGGAAATGTTCGACAATATCTTTATAAAGGATTATGGCTTAGTAATGAGTTTGAAATACATCAAGGTAAGGGGCCAATTAATGCAGAATTTCCAGATGGTTCAATTGTGAAATTTGCTGGTGGAACATCATTAGGTATGGCTTGTCATAAAACAGAAGGTATTGTCCCAAAAGATTTATCTTGTGCTACTGAAATTGAGGGATTGTTTGCTGCTGGGGATGCTTTAGGGAACATGGCGGCTGGTTCAGTTTACCCACTTATGGGATTTGCAATAACGCATGCCTGCGTTACAGGCTGTGTTGCTGGAACTAATGCAGCAAAGTATGCTTTAAAAGAAGAAAATGAAAGTATTAGTGATGAGAAGATAGAAATGTTTAAAGCAAATATCTTTGCACCATTAGAAAGAAGTAGTGGATTTGATCCTAGATGGGCTATCGATGTACTTAAGAACACACTAACGCCATATTTTATTTTATATATTAAGCATGAAACACGTTTAGAGGGAGCTTTAGCGTATATAGAATTTATGAGTAATCATATAGTACCTAAGCTTAAGGCTAACGATGCTCATGAACTTAGATTAGCAATTGAAGTTAAAAACATGCTTTTGTCTGCTGAAATTAAACTTAAGTCTTCTTTAGAAAGAAAAGAAAGTCGAGGTACACATTATAGAGAAGATTATCCGAAACGTGATGATGAAAATTTCTTAGCATGGATAAAATTGAAAGAGGTAGATGGCAAAATGAACGTTAGGGTTGATCCAATTCCTAAAGAATACCTACCTGACTTGACAATTCCATATGAAGAAAGATATCCAGTAAGAATACCTAATGAATTTAATTAGTAGGTGATTCTGAAAGGGCAAATCATGAACCCGTGGATAACTTTGAGGAAGATCTTATACATTAAATATACTATATTGTAGAGAAATTATTTATATTTAGTTACAAGAAATGTTTTAAAATAAATCAATTTTGTATTTCAAAATTGCCTAAATTTAATAGTGGAAGGAGGTAATATCATTGGCTATTAAAAAAATAAATTATGATCTTTGCATAGGATGTGGAATATGCAGAAATGTTTGCCCAGTTGATGTAATAAGAATGGATAATGATACAAGGAGACCGATTATTAAATATGCGGAAGAGTGTATGATGTGTGAATTATGTGTTGTTGAATGTCCGACTAAAGCAATCCTAGTTACACCAGAAAAAAATTCTTCTCCTTTTGTTAGTTGGAAATAAACAACCTTTAACATGTAATTCTTGAAAATAATTTTAGATTTTATCAATTCATGGTAATGTTAATTATATAATTCTTGTAAGAAATATACAAAACTAAAATGTGAAATAGTAAAAATATTCTGAATACATAATTCGTTTTAAGTGCTATAATACTGTCTTTGACATTTTAAGAATCTAAAAAGCTTGGATAACCTTGTAAATAGTGATATACAAGCTTTATTATATTTTCAAAAAGTGAGCAATCTTTATATTTTTTTGCAGCTTTAAAAAAATTTTAAATTTAACTTTTACTTACTTCTGATAATTAGTGCGAAAGCCGAATGAATTATGTAGAACATCAGTGAAATTAGTTTTGTGTAGGTTGGTATATAACAATCTCCTGCTATTTCATATAAATTCATTTCTTGTAATCCATTTATAATTTTACTGCAGGTGAATTTATCTTCTAACTTTTTTCGAGAAATCTATATTGTACAAGTTAAAATTTAATTGTTAAAAGGTGTTCAAATATATTTCTTTATTTGTAGGAAATTTACAAACAGATACAACGTAAATAGTAGAAATACTCTGTAGACAAATTGTATATTAAAATGATATAGTTTTATAAAGTCTACAATGTCAATAAAAAAGATTTTGCTAAAAAAGAAAAAAGGAGAAAATACTTATGGAAAACAAAGACATTTTTCAGATGTTCCCAGAATCACCAATAATTTCAGATGAAGTGCTTCGAGCGCTTCGTACAATCCCTTATGGTTTTGGAGATTTTGCAGAGATTTATAAGGTTTGCCGTCGTATTGACGTTAAAAATCTAGACACATGGTATGATTCTTGGAAGTGGATGGCTGATCGTTGCCGTGAACAAGGAGATGCAGCTGCCGCAGAAGGCCATTTCATTACTGCAGGAAAACGTTATAAGAATGCAGCCGCATATTATCGTAACAGTGAATTTCATTTATCAGCTACAGATGAACGCCGTCCTCCTAACTATGAGTTTTTAACTTATTGTTTTAAAAAAGGAACTGATTATGACAAAGAAAAACCAGAATATGTGAAAATCCCTTACGAAGGTAGCTTCCTCTATGGCCTTTTCATAAAGGCAGAAGGCACAGATGGAAAACCAGCTCCTTGTGCTGCATTTGTTGGTGGTTTAGATTCTTTAAAAGAAGAATTTTATATGATCCTTCGCGAAGGCTATCTAAATCGTGGTATTTCTATATTAGCTGTTGATGGGCCAGGTCAAGGTGCTACATTGCGTCTAAACGGAATTGTTTCCCGCTTTGATTACGAGGCTGCAGGTACCCCAATCATTGATTATCTAGAGACAAGAGATGACGTTGATTCAGATCGCATTGCTATCGGTGGTATGAGTACAGGTGGTTATTACGCACCACGTATTGCTGCATATGAGCCACGCTACAAGGCTTGTATATGTTGGAGCGCTCAGTACGATTATGGACAAATATGGCAGACTCGGTCAGATGATCATCCACTTGCACCATTCCTAAGCTGGATTCTTGGCACAAAAACTGTTAAGGAAGCAAAAGAAAAGATTAAAGATTTTACCTTAAGTCCTGAAATTCTTAAACGTATTGAAGTTCCTGTACTAATTCTGCATGGAGAAGATGATCCTTTGATTCCTTTAGATGTTGCAAAACGTTTGAAAAAGGATTTAATCAATAGCCCAGATGCAAATTTGACTATTCTTGATGAGACAACTGGAGGAGTGCTACACTGTGGTGATGACTCTGCACAGATAATAGTTGATACTTCAGGAGATTGGCTTGTAGACGTTTTTGGATTACCAAAGAAATAAGCCATTAAAATGGATTTATTCAAATCCTTTCAGATAAACTTTTACATGCCATTGGCGGCTACCGTTGGGTTATGCCATTTGCCTTAGCTGCTGTTGGTGCCATCATTGTTGGTAACGGCTCAGAGCAGCTCTGGCATGTGCATTAATGGCTTCTACATATATGATAATGACGTATCATTTAAGCAGTTCAATAGTGTTAAGCCTAATGTAATCGGTTGTTTTATTGGGACCTAATTATATAACAGTTGGTTATACACCATGGACTGTTTTATTGGTTCAATTTGATTTTAAAATTATAAAAAAAAATACAAAGTATAGAGCATTATATAAATAATTATTTACGGAAGATATAAAAAGTGGAGGAAAAATAAATGAGTAAATATACAACATATAATATGAAAACAAAGCAAAAACCGATTTTGCCCAAATGGAAGCCTTATGCACATTCTATTCTGCCATTAGTAGTCTTGAAATCTGGTCCAGTAACAAAAGGAATTTTTACGTATAAACTATACTATGACCAAACGTTTACTTCATGGTGTGGTTTCTTTTATATAAAATGTGAAGATGGTACTAACATCTTAGTTGATACTGGTCCTACGGTTGAAGATTTCGAGAGTAAAGGTTTTCCTGTTGAAGGCATAATGACGATGGAAGAGTCTTTGAAAAAAGGTACAGGCCTTTCACCTAAGGATATAGATCTTGTTATTTACACCCATTTACACCATGATCATTGTCCTAATGCGATTCTGTTCAAGAATACGAAACAAATTATTCAAGAAGATGAATGGAATGCAATAAATGATCCACCTGCTTGTTGTCGAGACCTATATAGCCCTGAATATGTAAAGGGTATTGTTCCAACATTGGTAGACGGTGATGTGTTTGATGTGGTTCCAGGCATACATCTTCTGTATACTCCTGGTCATACTCCAGGTGGTCAGTCCGTAGTTGTTGATACAGAAGCTGGAAGGGCAATTATCTGTGGATTTTGTTGTGATACTATTAACTTTAATCCACCTAAGGAATTGCAAAAATTCTGGCCTGAAGTACTGGTACCAGGCTTGCATGTAAATGCTGAAGATGCCTATGAAAGTGTACTAAGGGTGAAAACCGAAGCGGATTACATTATATTGCAGCATGATGAAGGTACTTTCAGTAGGGGAGTTTTTCCTAGTGAAAAATGGCCAAAAGGTAAGTAAGCAAATATTAGAATAATCTATAAAACATATATTAATTTATAACTTCTTCAAGAATTAAATAAGATAACAATAGTAACTTAACATTATCTTTGTTATATAAATCAATATTTATGATTTCCTGTATCCGCGAAATTCTATATATTAAACTATTGCGGTGTAAGTTTAAATGGTTTGCAGCATTTGTGTAATTATTGCCACATAATAAAAATTCATATAATGTGATAAAATAATTGGTATCTTTTATTTTATCATTTTCTTTAAGTGTTCGCAAAGCAGGATGAACAAATGTCTGTAAATCAGGTAGCTTTTTAACTTCTTTTTGCATGCAATAATAGGCTACTTCATACATAGTAGCTCTAGGTTTAGATATTTCTTTAGCTATATTTAACACGTATAATGATTGCTGGTAAAATTTCACTGTCTTTTCAAGACGGCTAAATTCATAACTAATTCCCCAGGTGTATGATCCAGACGGTACAAGTTGTTCTATTTTTTGGACTAAGGCCGTGTATCCACCATTTTTTTGAACATTAATTATACTTACTATATGATCGTGATACGAAAATACACAAGAGCTTTTTAGTTGATGGCTTAAGGTATCGCGAAGTACGCCTAAAAGTGGTGTTTCACATGTTGCATGTGACTCAACACACAATACAACAAGAAATTCTTCAATTTCCCAATTAAGTGCATTCCTAATATGTTTAAATTTAAGGGTATCAGCTACATTTGATTCTAGCATTTGAATAAATAAGATAGAGATGTCTGAAATCGTTAAGAATTCGGAGCGATTTTTTCGGACATAGTTTTCAATAAATTGCGAAAACACTTGCAGTAAGTGTATTTCTCCTTGATTGAAAGGTTTCGTATCTTCAAGAATAATTATTTCGCATAATCTTTGTTTATCTACCCACACGTTTGTCCGAAGAACATTTCCACCATAAAATGGAGACTTTATAATTATAGGATATTTTTGTGTGAATGCTAACTGAAAATTAGCATCCAAACTTACTGTTTTAATAGCATCAAAATCAGCAGTTCGATTTAGTATACTTCTTTCAATTTTTACCCAATCTGGATGAACCGAATTATCATAGCCAGGGGTTGC
>JBGUET010000022.1:0-4068 GCA_041821225.1 Sedimentibacter sp. | reverse complement strand
GTTGCAGCATAAGCCCAGCTGCTATCACCTTTGATAAACATAGGTCTTTGAAAAACATTATGTGCAATTTCAAGAAGTTCATTGAGATTACCTCCATTTATCAACGCAAAAAGCAAACCCCTTTCCCAATCGTTATAATAAGAAAACGCATTAGATATTTCGTCATATATGGCAGGAATGTCATTTTCTTGTAGAAAGATACTGCTTTTTCCACTGCTTACAATAGTATGATAAGGAATATTAAATTGGATTTGATCAAATGAATGTATATGCAAAAATTCGTTTTTTGTTTCTTCTTGTCCCAAACGAATTCCAGCTAAAAATGGAGTGTCATCTTCAATATTTGAATAAAGATTGTAATTTTTATTCTTTAACCAGTCAAGAATAGTAAACATGCTTAATTTCATAAACGTTTAACCACCTTTGAAATATAATAAATTTGATAAAATGAAACATTTTTTTATCTTACTGAAGGAGAAATGGAGTTTATTAATAATCATTTTCTGTATTGTACGCTAATAATTCATCCAAGTCAAACCTCTGCTAATATCATAATTAGATAATTAGTTATGATTTTTGTGCTCTAAAACTAGAATGATGGTAAAAATTAGGAAAGGCTATATGCAGCAATATGTGCCAAGATCACTAAAAAAATCATCAAAATTGAATTATTATTAAAATTTTAAGATGCTAGTAATTATATCAATTGAATTTATACGTCTTTCGAAGTTCTAATCATAATATTATACTATGAAATAACTAATATTTCAAGATTAATTGATATTCAGGTTAGTTGAAAATACAATCTCAACAAGATGTCAGTTAGCTGTTTAAATTTTACGACAGCTTATTCAAGTGTACCATCTTTTTGGTTATGGAATAAGTAATGCGTGGAATTACATCATAATTTTTTTACCAAAAAACTATAAATCATACTAAAATCATCTAAATATGTGTTAGATTTTTAATGTCTATTATTGGACTATTGACCCATAATTTAAAATGTAAATATAAATTTTTGTTGTTTTTTTCTTATTATATAATATAACGCTCTACCATATACGTTGTAGGTGAAGCATATGATAGTTAAATTTCTATTAATAACATTTGTAGGAAATGCACAAATGAATGACGCAAAAATCGTAGAAATACTCTGTAGACAAATTGGATGGATAAATGATAAAATTTTGTCAAGTAATACAATCTTAATAAAACAATACTTTATTAAGAAGAAAAAAAGGAGGAAAAATGTATGGCATTTGTTAGCGATCCTTATTCAGGATTACATTTTTTAGAGTTGAGTCATGTTTGGGGGCATGGAGTTCCTTCATACCCAGGGCAAGATGATGTTAGTATGAAACGTGCAGTAAAACATGCACAACACGGGGTGTTAGCTTGGAAAATAAAAACTTCAATGCACACAGGTACACATTTAAATGCCCCTATACACTTAATACAAAGGGGACAAGATATTGCACAGTTATCGTTAGAACATTGTTTTGGAAATGGTGTAGTTTTAAATATTCCTAAAGGTTCATATGAAAATATCACAAGTGAAGATCTAAAGGCAAAGGATATAAAAGAAGGTGACATTGTGGTAATTAACACTGGTTGGCACCAAAAATATTCAGATGGATTAGAATATTTCGGGGAAGCACCAGGGCTTACTAAGGATGCGGCAGAGTATCTTGTTTCATTGAAATGTAAATTAGTAGCAGTTGATACTCCTCACGTTGATCATCCTTTGGCAACATCAATGGCAGCTCATAGGGGTGGACCACAAATGAAGCGTTTGGCAAAAGCATATACTGATGAGACTGGTCTTGATCCAAATGTAGAACATGGTGAATGGAATATAGCACATAAAACTTTGTTGGGTGCAGGAATACCTACAATTGAACAAGTTGGTGGAGACATTGATTTATTAAATGATAAAAGAGCAACTTTTGCAGCATTGCCTTGGAAAATTGCGCATGGTGACGCTTGTCAAATTAGATTCATTGCTATGGTTGATCCAACAGGAGAAACTCGCATCGACAGTGGTAAAGAAACAGAATAATTAAGGAGGATATATAATGAGTTTAAAAATATATGAATTAAGTCATACATTTGAACAGTTTATGCCAGAGTGGCCTTCAAGTCCAGGTGTTAATCTTACAGTTGATAAATTTCATGCTAGAGATGGTGTTTACGAAATTACATGGGAAGGCATAATGCATAGAGGTACTCACATGGATGCACCTTTACATGTTACAGAAAACACTCCAAATATAAGTGATTATCCGCTTTGGACACTTTGCGGAACAGGAGTTTGCGTATCAATTCCAAAAGGAAAATGGGGAACTATTACACCTGATGATTTGGAAAACGTATCTCCGAAAATTAAAGAAGGGGACGTTGTTGTTATAAACACAGGGTTCCATAAAAAATGGGCTGATACTGATGAATATTTTGCTTATGGTTGCGGCATTAATGGTGCTGGAGCAAAATGGTTGGTAGATCATAAAGTAAAAATGGTTGGCTATGGATGCCAAGCAAATGATCATCCGATAGCTACAAAATTGGTAAATCATGGACTTGGACCTACACAGCCTCAACTTATAGAGGAATATAAAGAAATGTTCGGACGTGATGCTATTGAAGACTTTCCTTTGTGGGAGGATGCTCATAAGAACTTAATGGTAACAGGTCATATCCCAGGTATTGAAAATGTAGGTGGGCAAATAGATGAAATAACTGGAAAAAGATGCTTCTTTATGGCACTTCCATGGAGATGGGAAGGCGGAGATGGTTGCGTAGTTCGTCTTATAGCAATTCTAGATGATGAACAAGAATTCAGATTTGAAAAAGGTTTATAGTAATAAGGAGGTAATACAAATGCAGTTATTTTCATTAAATGACAAAAATGCTGTTGTAATTGGTGGTGCAGGTGGATTAGGTCAAAGCATTGCGCAAGGATTAGTTGAGGCTGGAGCTAAAGTAATGCTTGCAAGTCGGTCAAAAGAATCATTGGAAAGGGCTGCTCAAGAAATTAAGGATAATACTAAATCTTCAGATGTATATTATGCTACAGTTGATGCAACTAATGAAGAGAGCATTAACGATTTGCTTGATAGTGCAGTAGAAAAGTTTGGACAAATTCATATATTGATAAATGCACAAGGTTTTAATAAAAAATTTCCTGCTGTTGATTTCGATATGGACGTATTCCGACAAATGTTTGACATCAACGTAGTTGGACTCATGTTAAGCTGTAAGTGTTTTGGCAAGCACATGATGGAACATGGCTATGGTAAAATAGTAAATCTTTCATCTGTAAGAGGTAAAATTGCAACGAAAGCACCAGGAAATGCAGGGTATTGCAGTACAAAGGGTGCTGTAGATATGTTGACAAAACAGTTGGCATCAGAATTCGGACCTTATGGTATAACTGTAAACGCTATAGGACCTACATTAACTGAGACTCCAATGATGACGGCCACTATTGAACAACGTGGTGGAGATAAATATCGTAATCAAGTTGCTGAAGGTCTTCCAATGCGACGCATGGCAAAACCTGAAGATTGTGTTGGTACTGCAGTATATTTAAGTGCTCACGCATCTGATTTTGTAACAGGAAATATCATCTACCCTGATGGTGGATTGACTGCTATAGGCTAAAATCCATAAGATTATTAAAGTTGGTGCGCATCTAAAAAATTAATAATAACGGTAGCATTGTGTGAAGCTAGGACAACAAAAAATAAACACCAACATCGAACACGCCGTGGTTGTGATGAAAATTGTGCTAACACAATGGGATAAGGAATAGCCTTATCCCATGTTCATGGCGATTAATTCAAGTTGTATAATGCCAGAGAATCAGTGAAGGCCATTGATGCTGTTTATTCATGTAGATAACGGATATTTAGGGGCTAAGGCAGGAAAAAGATTTTTGATTATGGCAAACGTTATGTTATAGAATTAATAAAGAAAGAGATTGTAAATTGATTTTTTTAATAAGATTATATGTTATTAAAGGAGGTTAAATATTATAATGAGTTATAAAGTTACAAAGGTAGATGAATC
>JBGUET010000021.1:0-15059 GCA_041821225.1 Sedimentibacter sp. | reverse complement strand
GAACGAATTATGAAAATAGAAGTTAAAGAGGACGATAAAAAAATAAAAATATCGTCTAGGAATAATAAGCTTAAAGGACTTGAAGCACTGTCCCAGTTAAACTTTAAAGAAGAAAAAAAACCTCAACACGAAAGATACCAGGATAGAGTAAAAGTGTTAGCAGATGAATTGAAAATTGGCTTACCAACACTTACAGATATTATAGAAGAACTTAAAAAACCTGGAAGAGACCCAAGAGATGAAATGCCAAATGTTATATTTCGAAGTGACGTTGTTAAAATAGAAGATATGGAAATTGGTATGAAACTTACAGGTACGGTTAGAAATGTTGTAGATTTTGGTGCATTTGTGGATATAGGGGTTAAGCAAGACGGTCTTGTACATCTTTCAGAGATGAGTGACAAATATATAAAAAATCCAATGGAAGTTGTTCAAGTTGGGGATACAGTAATTGTAACTATTATTGGCATAGATAAAGAAAGGCAGAGAATTAGCCTTAGTATGAAAACAAAACGTAAATAGGAGTTATGAATGATTGATACAGTGATATTTGATTTTGACGGTACTTTGGCAAACACTAACCAAATGATAATTAATTCTTTTAAGTATATATATTTAAAGTTCCTTCAAAAGGAATGCGGTGAGGAATATATTATGAGCACTTTTGGAGAGCCTTTGAAAATAACCTTGGGCAGAGATTTTGAAAAGTTCAATTATTTAGAAGTTATATCGGCTTATCGTGATTACCAGAGTGAAAGATTTAATGAAGAAGTTACACTTTATGAAACAGTGGAAGAAACTTTGGAATATTTAAAAAACAAAGACATAAAGATGGGTATAGTAACATCAAGGCTTAGAAATTCCACTATATCAGCTTTGGAAACATTTAATATTTCAAAATATTTTGATGTAATAGTAGCTGCAGATGATGTAGAAAAGCATAAGCCAGATAAGGAACCTCTTATTAGGGCAATTAATGAACTAAAAGGTACGACAGAAAACACATTGTATGTTGGAGATTCGAAATTTGATATGGAATGTGCAATAAATGCTATTACAACACCTGTACTTGTTGGATGGCAACTAAACTCATCAATTTTAGCTGAAAATTACAAAATAAAAAATGTGCTAGAAAAAATGTGGGATTTAACTAGTTTAATATAGCAAAAAGAGAATCCAAATTGTATTTATGCAATTTGGATTTTTTATTATAACAAAACAAACCAACCTTATGATTTTGGAAATCTTACGATTTAAGTTTATTTGATTTGAAATAATATGTTAAAATTTTTACAAATCGTCAAAAAAATATCGAAAATTGCTTTCAGTAGTGATATAATAGAGAAAAACATTAATAGAGAGAGGATAAAAGCATGGAATTGAAGAATTTGTTAGTAGAGAAAAATGATGGTATTTGTACTGTAAAACTAAACAGTCCACAAACTTTAAATGCACTGAATGCAGAAATGCTAGAGGAGCTCGAATATGTATTTGATCAAATAAATTTGGATGATGAAGTTTTGGTTGTTGTTTTAACTGGTGAAGGAAAAGCATTTGTGGCAGGGGCTGACATCTCTTACATGAAGGATTTGAATGCTACACAGGCAAAAATATTTGGTGAAAACGGAGCTAGAGTGTTTAGAAAAATTGAAACTTTAAAAAAAGTAGTAATTGCTGCTGTAAACGGCTTTGCTCTTGGTGGAGGATGCGAGCTGTCTATGGCTTGTGATATTAGAATTGCATCAACTAAAGCAAAATTTGGGCAACCTGAGGTAGGCCTTGGTATTATACCAGGATTTTCAGGTACTCAAAGATTGCCAAGACTTGTAGGCCTTGGAAAAGCGAAAGAATTAATATTTACTGGTGGATATATTGGCGCAGAAGAAGCTTATAGAATAGGTCTTGTTAATATGGTAACAGAAAAAGAGAACCTTATGGAAGAATCATACAAAATGGCTGAAAAAATAAAATCAAATTCTCGTGTGGCTCTTGAATATGCCAAAGAAGCAATTAATAAAGGAATAGAAACTGACATTGAAACAGGAATTGCATATGAATCAAATATTTTTGCATTGTGTTTTGCTTCAGAAGACCAGAAAGAAGGCATGACAGCTTTCGTTGAAAAAAGAAAGCCGAATTTTATATAAATAGGGGTTGATATTTAAAATACAAAGGGGTATAATTGTTTCGTTAATGATTTAAAAAAGTACGGTTAAAAAATTAACAAAAATTATTTACTTAAGGGTAAAATGGTAAGGACAAAAAATTTAAGGGAGTGAAAGAATGGATTTTCAATTAAGCAAGGAAAATGAAATGGCGAGACAGTTATTCAGAAGTTTTGCTGTCAAAGAAGTTGAGCCATTAGCGGAAGAGCTAGATGAGGAAGAAAGATTTCCAGTTGAAACCGTAGAAAAAATGCACAAGTATGGTTTTATGGGTATCCCTTTTTCTAAGGAATACGGTGGACAGGGTTGTGATAATTTAACTTATGTTATGGCTGTTGAAGAGTTATCAAAAGTTTGTGGAACAACAGGTGTAATATTATCAGCACACACATCATTGTGTGGAGCACCAATTAACGAGTACGGAACAGAAGAACAGAAAAAGAAGTACTTAACTAAAGTAGCATCAGGAGAATGGCTTGGAGCTTTTGGACTTACTGAGGCAGGCGCAGGAACAGATGCAGCAGGGCAACAAACAAAAGCAGTATTAGACGGGGATAACTATATTCTTAACGGTAGTAAAATTTTCATTACAAACGCATCATATGCGGATGTTTATATAGTTATGGCAATGACAGATAAATCACAAGGCACAAGAGGAATATCAGCATTTATAGTTGAAAAAACTTTCCCTGGCTTTTCAATAGGAAAAAAAGAATTAAAAATGGGTATCAGAGGGTCCGCAACATGTGAACTTGTTTTCCAGGATTGTATAGTTCCTAAAGAAAATCTTCTTGGAAAAGTTGGACAAGGTTTTAAAATAGCAATGCACACTCTTGATGGAGGAAGAATTGGAATCGCAGCACAAGCGCTTGGCATAGCACAAGGCGCTATTGATGAAACAGTAAAATATGTGAAAGAAAGAAAACAATTCGGAAAATCTCTTTCAAAATTCCAAAACACTCAGTTCCAATTAGCAGATATGCAAACAAGGGTTGATGCAGCAAGACTATTAGTATACAGAGCAGCATGCAGCAAGGATGAAGGAAAATCATATGCTGTTGAAGCAGCTATGGCGAAACTTTTTGCCTCAGAAGCAGCAATGTCTGTTACAACTAAGGCTGTTCAGTTACATGGAGGATACGGATATACAAGAGACTATCCTGTTGAAAGAATGATGAGAGATGCGAAGATAACTGAAATTTATGAAGGTACTTCAGAAGTTCAAAGAATGGTTATTAGCGCAAATATGTTGAAGTAGGGAGGGAAGACAAATGAATATAGTAGTATGTATAAAGCAAGTGCCTGATACAACAGAGGTCAGGATTGATCCAGTAACAAAAACATTAATAAGAGAAGGCGTGCCAAGCATTATAAATCCTGATGACAAAGCAGGATTAGAATCAGCAATAAGGTTAAAAGAAGAGATTGGTGCACATGTTACAGCAGTGTCTATGGGACCTCCACAGGCAGAATTAGCGCTGAGAGAAGCATTGGCAATGGGAGCAGATGAAGCAATACTTGTTACAGATAGGGCATTTGGAGGAGCTGATACATTGGCAACATCAAAAACTTTGGCTGCAGCAATTAGTAAACTTGATTATGATTTAATAATAACTGGAAGACAAGCAATAGATGGCGATACAGCACAAGTTGGACCTGAGATGGCAGAGCATTTAGAATTGCCAAATATAAGCTATGCTGAAGAAATCAAAATTGATGGAGATTATATTATTGTCAAGAGACAATATGAAGATAGATATCAAACTTTGAAAGCAAAATTGCCTGTTTTAATAACAGCATTAGCAGAATTGAATGAACCTCGCTACATGACACCAGGAGGAATATTTGACGCTTTCAGAGAAAAGAAAGTTATTGTTTGGACAGTAAAAGATTTGGATGTTGATTTAAATGATATTGGATTAAAAGGTTCTCCTACTAAGGTTAAAAAATCATTTACCAAAGGCGCTAAGTCTGCAGGCAAGGTATTTAACCTAGAACCACAAGAATCAGCGGAATTGATACTTGATAAAATGAAAGAAAAATTTATTATATAGTAGGAGGGAGATAATATGAATATTTCGGAATATAAGGGTATCTTTGTTTTTGCCGAACAAAGAGACCAAAAAGTACAAAAGGTAGCCTTTGAACTTGTAGGCAAAGGAAAGCAATTGGCAAAAGACTTGGATACAACTGTAACAGCTGTGCTGTTTGGAAAAGATATGCAAGAAGAAGCAAAAAAATTATGCTATGCAGGTGCAGATAAAGTAATTTATGTAGATAATGACATGCTTGATTTATATATGACAGAACCATATGTTTATTCAATTACCCACATAATTAACGATAGAAAACCTGAGATTGTATTATTTGGAGCTTCTGCTATTGGAAGAGATTTGGCTCCAAGAGCGGCAGCAAGATTAAAAGCAGGTTTGACTGCTGACTGTACAGGATTAACAATTGAGCCAGATGATGAAGAACCTGAAAAATTAAATCTTATGATGACTAGACCAGCATTTGGTGGAAATTTAATGGCTACAATCGCATGCCCAACTACTAGACCACAAATGGCAACTGTAAGACCTGGAGTTATGCAGAAGGCAAAGTATTCGGAACAAAATCCAGTTGATGTTGAAAATTACAAATTGGATATTCCTGCAAAATGCAAGAATATGGAAATCCTGGACGTTGTTAAAATAATTCAGCAAAGAATGAATATTGAAGAAGCAAAAGTTCTTGTATCAGGTGGAAGAGGAATGCATGGTCCTGAAAATTATCCAATGTTAGAAGAATTGGCTAATTTGCTTGGGGGAACTATATCTGCCTCAAGAGCAGCAGTTGATGCAGGCTGGGTTCCAAAAGATAGGCAAGTTGGGCAAACTGGAAAGACTGTTAGACCAAACTTGTATATTGCGTGTGGTATTTCTGGTGCAATACAGCATTTAGCTGGTATGGAAGAATCGGATTTCATTATAGCAATCAACAAAGATGAAAGTGCTCCAATGTTTGATGTTGCTGATGTTGGCATGGTAGGGGACATATTTAAAATAGTACCTATGCTAATAGAAGAACTAAAGAAAGAAAAAGCAATCAATAAATAGTAACATTAAAAATTGGTGAATGGCTAACCATTCACCAATTTTTATTTATTTTAAAAAGTAATTTCAATTCTCAATTGATTGCTATTTAGTTTGCATTCCACTTGAACCACTCATTTGTCTCTGAGCCATTTCAACTAATCTTTTTGTCATGTAGCCGCCAACATAACCATTTTGTCTTGCAGTAAGGTTACCCTTATCTACCTGCTCATAGTTTGTTAATCCCAATTCATTAGCTATTTCAGCTTTCATCTGATTCAATGCTTGCTTTGCTTCTGGAACAACTATGTTGTTGCTTCCGCTATTATTGTTTGTAGCCATTTTTATTTCTCCTTTCTTAATGATGTATTGATATTATTGTCAATTGTTTGTTATTTAATCATGTAAAATATTGTTAAAATGTTAAATTATACTTCATGGGCCCAATTAACCTGAGTACAAAATATGTAGACTTCAGGTCAACTTTAAATTACAAGATTAAATTTAACTGAAAATCATTTATTGACTTTCTAACCATATTATTTACAACAAGTAACATTTAATACGTGGTAAATTAATGAACAAAAGGATGAAAAATGGCAATATTGAAACGAATAAATATAAATCTAAAAAATTATATACTATATAACAATTATGTGATAAAATAAGAAAGTAAAGTAACTAATTTTTTTTATTTTCATAACTTAATAATAATAAAGGAGGATTCGAATAGGGAAGATAAAGACAATAATATTATAGCGCCAGAACTATTATAGTTGACGAGGACAGAGTTATCGATTATTCGGCGGATGCTCTGCGGTGTTGCTGCATCGACATGGTTTTTACAAATAAAACAGGCAACTGTTGTGACAAAATAAAACCAAAAGCTTTCATATCTTATTGAAATAATACAGTCTAGTTTTCCCCACAAATTAATTGTAATAAAATAAAAAAAATAATATTGTTTATAATATTGTTACTTTATTATGCTTGAATTTTTAAAATTTCAAGTGCTGTTTAAAATATAAAAAAATAAGAATGGAGAATTAATATGTGTGGAATAGTTGGTTATATAGGATTTGAAGATGTTAAAGAAATAATATTAGGCGGGTTAGAAAAACTTGAATATCGGGGCTATGACTCAGCAGGAATAGCTATAATAAATAATGATGATGTATATGTATGCAAAGAAAAAGGCAGAATAGCGCATTTAAGACAATCCTTAGACAATAATGTCATGGGAACACTTGGAATAGGACATACAAGGTGGGCTACTCACGGAGTGCCAAACAAAATAAACTCACATCCACATCAAAGTTGTTCAAAAAGATTTACTCTTGTTCACAATGGTATTATTGAAAATGAGGAAGAGTTAAGACATAAATATCTTAGTGAAATAAAGTTTACTAGTGACACCGATACAGAAGTGATAGTACAGCTTATAGAAAAGTTTGTAAATGATGGAGAGTCAGTTGAACTTTCCATAAGGCACACTATGAGTGAGTTAAAGGGTTCATATGCACTTGCTATTCTTGATAAAGAAGATGTAAATACTATGTATGCTGCAAAAAACAAAACACCTCTTTTAGCCGGAAAAGGTGATGGTTTTAATATGCTTGGCAGTGATGCAATGGCTATGATAAATTATACAAATTTATTTTATGAAATAGAAGACAAAGAATTTCTTAAAATTACACGAAATTCAATTGAAATATACACTATTTATGGAAATAAAGTCACAAGAGAACCATATATAGCAGATATCGATGCTTCAGATACAGAAAAAGGAACATATCCTCACTACATGATGAAAGAAATTGAGGAACAACCATTTGTAATAAGAAAAATAATGTCTGAGTATTCAGACGAAAACGGAAATATGTGTATAGCTCCTGAAATAATCGAAGATGTAAGGGAGTGTGACAAACTATACATTATAGCTTGTGGAACTAGCTATAATGCGGGACTTATTGGAAAGCAGTTTTTTGAAAAAATAGCTGCAAAGCCTACAGAAGTTATTATAGCAAGTGAATTTAATTACAACATGCCGCTTCTACCTAAAAAACCATTGTTTATGTTTATATCACAAAGTGGAGAAACTGCAGATTGTAGAGCTGTATTAGTAAAAGTAAAGGAATTGGGTTATAAAACATTAACGCTGACAAATGTTAAGGGATCAACATTGTCAAGAGAATCAGACAATACATTGCTTTTATATGCAGGTCCTGAAATAGCAGTTGCATCCACAAAGGCATACTCAGCACAAATAGCAGTATTATCAATACTTGCTACTTTGGTTGACAACAAAATAGGCATTAATATATTCAAAGAATTAAGTAAAATTGCATACACAATGGAAACTCTTTGTGATGATAAGGATAAATATAAAGAATTAGCAGAAAAATTTTTAGTGAAAAGCAGAAATTGTTTCTATATAGGAAGAAGTATGGATTATTATGTTTGCTTGGAAGCTTCCCTTAAGCTAAAAGAAATATCATATATCCAAACAGAAGGTTTTGCAGCTGGAGAGTTAAAACATGGAACAATTGCGTTGATTGAAGAAAATACTCCTGTTATAGCTATAATAACACAGGAGAACATAAACCTTAACACAAGGAGCAACATAAAGGAAGTAAAAGCCAGAGGAGCTGCTACAATGGTAATATCCATGCGTAAGCTGAGCCAGGAAACAGATGAAATAGTAGTTGATGACGTAAGTGAAATATTATCACCATTAGCGACTATTATACCGGCACAATATCTTGCATATTACGCAGCATTACTGAAAGGTTGCGATATAGATAAGCCAAGAAATTTAGCAAAATCAGTTACAGTTGAATAAATAAAAAAAATGCATAAAATGTTGTGGTCGTACAATAAAGTTGTAAAATGACTAATAAAGTTGTAAAATGACAAATGAGTAATTATTCGCTAAAATGATTATAATAGCTTTTCAATTATTCAAACCCGCTATAATGGCGGGCTTTTTTTCGAAAAGAATTACATCTAGATTGTCAGTACATAAGAATATAGAAAAAGCAATTTACATAACATCTCTGGTTCTTTTGCAGATCGGCCAAAATTCTTGCAATAACTATCTTCTAATGAATTATTGATAAAACTAAAATCTACTACTAGATTTATTTTTTACTGCTGTGTGATAACCTATAAATTTGACAAAGTGACAACTTGATGATAAAATTAAGTTTATTGGTATGGCGAAACTATTTTGAAGGGAAGAAAAATATGCTGGAATTAAAGAACATTTCAAAGTCATATGACGGTGAAGTAAATGTAATAGAAAACCTTAATTTGAAAATAAATGATGGTGAATTAATAGTACTCGTCGGTGAAAGCGGATGTGGAAAAACAACCACTATGAAAATGCTTAACAGACTTATAGAGCCAACAAGTGGTGAAATACTTTTGAATGGAAAAAACATTAGATTGGTGGATAAAATCGAGCTTCGCAGAAACATAGGTTATGTTATACAGAATGTAGGCCTTTTTCCTCATATTACTATTGAAGAGAATATAGCTACAGTTCCGTTGCTTTGCAAGCAGGATAAAAAAGAGGTTGCGGAAAAGGTAAAGAGCTTGATGAAAATGGTCGGATTACCATATGAAAAATATTCTCAACGGTATCCGAATGAGCTGTCGGGCGGTCAGAAACAGCGTGTTGGTGTTGCGAGAGCTCTTGCAAATGATCCTGATCTTATCTTGATGGATGAACCGTTTTCTGCACTGGATCCAATTACTAGAGAACAACTTCAAAATGAACTTTTGCGTTTAAATGATGAGTTGGGAAAGACAATTGTATTTGTAACACATGACATTGACGAAGCGATTAAGCTAGGGGATAAAATTGCTGTTATGCAGAATGGAAAAGTTGTGCAGTTTGATAATCCGGAGGAAATACTTAAAAATCCAATAAACGAATTTGTTGAAGCCTTTGTTGGTAAGGACAGGCTCTGGAAAACTCCCGATATGCTCAAGGCTGAAGATATAATGAGCAAAGAAGTGTTCGAAATTCTGCCAAGCAGAAGTGTTGCACACGCTATTGAGCTTATGAAGGAACACAATACTACGGTTTTAGCTGTTGTTACCAATCCCGTCAAGGGCGATGAGACAGAGAATAAAAAGCTCCTTGGTCTTGTAGGTGCTAACAGATTGCATAAAATTACCGATAATACAATAAAAATGCGAGACATAATGAAATCTGATATCAAAAAAATACCACATGATATGACACTCACAGAGGTTATAAACCTTAGAGATGAGCATAATATTTTGTATAGTGCGGTTGTTGATGATGATGATAATTTAATCGGAATAATTACTAATGCGAGCATTTTAAATGTTTTAAGACAGATAATGCCAGGAATGGAGGAATATTAATATGGGTTTTTTCGAATATTTGGGAAGTCACATGGATTTGATTTTCACAAAAACATTACAGCATTTAAGTCTTTCGTTTACGGCTGTTATACTTGCATGTGTAATAGGTATTCCTTTAGGTTTTTCAATTATAAACAGACCTAAGCTTTCAAATGTGGTTTTGAATATTGCAAATGTAATACAAACAATTCCGTCACTTGCACTCTTCGCATTCTCAATGCCACTGTTTGGTATTGGTGCAAAGCCTGCGATTTTTGCGCTATTCCTATATGCGTTGTTGCCGATTATTAAAAATACACTTTTGGGTATAAGAAGTGTTGATCCTTCTATAATACAGGCAGCAACTGGAATGGGAATGACTAAATTTCAGATAATGTTTAAGGTACAGGTACCTTTGGCAATTTCTGTTATTATGGGTGGTGTTAGAATAGCGACAGTTACCTGTATAGGTGTTACTACTATTGCTACACTTATTGCTGCCGGCGGTCTTGGAGATTTGATATATCAAGGACTTAGCACAAATAATCAACCAATGATTTTGTCTGGTGCTATTTTTTCCGCCTTACTTGCACTATTGGCGGATTTCTTACTTGGATTGCTAGAAAAATCACTTACGTCTAAGGGATTAAATGACTGAAATAATAAAAATATTTAGGGGGAAAAAATGAATAAATTAAAGAAGTTAGGTGTTCTGATTGTTGCAGTTGCAATGATTTTTACACTAGTAGCATGTGGAAATTCCGATGAAGGTGTAATCAGAATTACCAACAAGAACTATACAGAGCAGCGCCTTTTAGGTCAGGTTATGAAGGTTTATCTTGAGTCTAAAGGATTTGAGACAGAAATTTCAGAGCTTGGTGGAAGTGCACTTTGCTTCGCAGCTTTGGAGAATGATAATGTAGATATATATGTAGAGTACACAGGTACTGCGTATGGAGAATATCTTAAGCATTCTGAGATACTCAGCGCAGATGAAACCTATGATGTTACAAAATCTGAAATGGAAGAACAATATGGTATTACATGGCTTGAACCTCTTGGATTCAATAACACATATGTATTGAGCGTTACTTCCAAAACTGCTGAGGAGCTTAATATTGCTTCTATAAGTGATATTATTCCGCTTTCAGGTGATATGGAGCTAGGTTGTGATAATGAATTCCCATTAAGAGCAGATGGACTTCCTGGATTGATGGAAACCTATGCTGGACTTGAGTTTAAAAAAGTAAACAGCATGGACCAGGGTTTGACATACACCGCTCTGAATGAGGGTCAGGTTGATATTAATGTATCCTATGCAACAGATGGTCGAATTGCAAAATATAATTTGGTAAACCTTCAAGATGACAAGAACTTCTTTCCACCATATTACGCAGCTCCAATTATGAAGCAAGAATTTGCTGATGCAAATCCTGAGGTTGTTGAAGCACTAAGCGAGCTTAGCGGTAAATTTACTGATGAGACTATGCAGAAATACAACCTTATGGTTGATGAGGGAGGAGATCCTGATGATGTAGCTACACAGATGCTACAGGATTTAGGATTAATTGAGTAAGCGTCAAACCTTGATTTATAAAATGAAGATGAGCTTTCCTGGTTGATGTCGTGGAATGCCCCGATAGATACAAAGCTCTTGGCAAATTAATGCCGGGAGCTTTTCTTATGCCTAAAAAAAGAAACGAAAATAAAAACCGAAAAAATTAAATGGGAAAATTCGGAAAATATTTTTGTAAGTATACAAAAGGCAAATTTATCCAGAGGCGAGGAATAAAAACCATAAATCTACGGATAGGGTATAATCTATTTATGACAGCTAGATTGCCAATATTAAAACCAAAAGTAGTATGGCGCATCATTATACTGCTTTTGGTTTTTTAGGTGAATTATAATGAATAGTCTGTAAAAAATATAAAAAATATAGCAATGGATTTATTTTACATAATTTGATATAATTATATAAAATAATGTATATTTTATGCTTTTTAGACATGAAATAAATTAAGTTAGTGTGGAGGTTAGCTTGGATATTAAATTTTGGGGAGTAAGAGGAACCCGTCCAGTTGTTAATAAAGAATTTTTAAACTATGGTGGGAATACCTCATGTGTTGAAATATCAACAGATAATAATGAAGTAATATTCGATGCAGGAACAGGAATAATAAATTTGGGCAATCGATTGCTATCCGATAACTCAAAAGAAATAAATATTTTTCTAACCCATACTCACTGGGACCATATTCAGGGATTACCATACTTTAAACCTCTCTACAATAATAAAAATAAAATTAAAATCTTTGGTATTGGAAATAATAAATTTTCGTTTAAGGAAATTTTAGAAAAACAAATGTCTATGGAGTATTTTCCAGTCCAATGGAAAGATTTAAAATCACACAGTGAAATTATTGAAATAAATGAGACTAGTAAAATACAAATTGGAGATTTCAAAATAGAAGCCATAGAAGCAACTCATACAAGTAGGTGTTTAAGCTATAAGCTAACATGCAATAATATAATTTGTGCATACATTACTGATAATGAATGGGCTAAAGGAGATGCTGAAAAACTGATAGAATTTATAAAACAATGTGATTTGCTCATTGTTGATACTTTTTTTACAGATGAAGAGTATTATCACGATGATTTAAGTTTATCTAAAGTAGGTTGGGGTCATAGTACTTGGCAACAGGGGGTTGAACTAGGTATTAAGTCTGGAGCAAAAAAAATAGTTTGTTTTCATCACAATGAAAGTAAAAATGATGAAGAACTTGGCAAATTAGAAAAGAAGGCTAGAAAGGTATTAAATAATATTTGCTTTGCTAAAGAAGGGATGGTAATTTCATTATGATAAAGGACAGCTTAGATATTGTTAACGAGTTAATGAATATAAGTATAGCCGTATCTTCTGAAAAAAACTTTATAGTTATATTAGAAATGATATTGTCGGAAGCTAGAAGAATAACAAATGCTGATGCAGGTACTATTTATTTAATTAAAGATGATGAACTTAAATTCGTTGTAAGTCAAAACATTACTTTGAAAATTAATACTATAAATGAAAAAAATTCTATTGATTGGCCGTCTGTAAAAATGACAGAAGAAAATGCTTCTGGATATGTAGGTTTAACAGGAGAAATTCTTAATATTGATGATGTTTATGAAAATAATGAATTTGATTTTTCAGGTCCTCAAAAATACGATAAAATAAGTGGTTACAGAACAAAATCAATGCTTGTGTTACCTCTTAAAGACCATAAGAATGAAGTAATTGGTGTTATACAGCTCATAAATTCAAAAGATGATATTGGAAAGATTGTTCCTTTTGACAAAGATGTTCAAAAAATATTGCTTTCGTTGGCGTCACAGGCTGCAATTTCTGTTACGAAGACAAAATTAATGGAAGAAATAGAGAATGTTTTTACTGGCTTTGTAAGAGTTATGGTTACGTCATTAGATGCTCAAACATCTTATAATGCTAATCATACTAAAAATATGGTTAGAATGGCAAATTTCTTCATTGATTACATAAATGAACAATATAGAATAGGTGAAACAGATTATCGTTTTGATGAAACAAAAGTAAAAAGATTAATAACGTCCATATGGCTCCATGACATAGGAAAAATTGGTATACCAGTAGAACTATTGAATAAGCCTACAAGATTAGGGTTTAAAAGAGATGTAGAAATTATATTAAACCGAATAGAATTAATAAAAGAAAGATTAAATGTTATACACTTAGAATCAAAGTTACTTAGTTTCACAAACAAAGAGAACAATTATATTGAAAATGAAGCATGGCTTACAAATCAGTATGAAATATTGAAAAATGCGAAAAATTTGATTTTGTCAGCTAATGAACAATCAATTACTATTGATGATAATATGAAAAGAGAGTTAACTAAAGTCTATGAATATAGATTTAAAGGGTTAAAAGATGTAATTTTAACACCTGAAGAGTTTCAGAAACTTTCCATTTACAAAGGGACTCTTTTGCTTGAAGAGAGAAAAAAAATTGAAGATCATATATTAGTTACTAATAAGATGTTGGCTGAGATTAATTTTAAAGACTACTTAGAGGAGATTCCAGGTATAGTTTCTAAACATCATGAGCTTTTAGATGGCTCAGGGTATCCATTTGGTTTAAAGGGGGATGAAATACCTTTTGAAACTAGAATAATTACCATTCTTGATATTTTTGAATCACTTACCTCTATTGAAAGGCCATATAGAAAAGCTTTTTCAATACAAAAGGCTTTAGAAATATTAAAAGCTATGGCTAATGAGGGAAAACTAGACAACAAGTTAGTTTCAATGTTTATAGCTAGTCACACTGCAAATAAATTCTATGATACGTATATTTTAAACAGTAAACATAATTATGATGAAATTAATTATGAGGAGATTGATATATGAATAAAAAAGTTATTGTAGTTTTCTTAATATTTATTTTCATAATTTTCGAATACTTCAATACTTTTGAGCAATTAGAGTCCATGGCAAGGGATTTTAATTTCAGGGATAATGGATATATAGATTCTAGAATAATAATTATTGGAATAGATGATGAAAGCCTTAACAGCATAGGAAAATGGCCATGGAAAAGAGAAACACATGCGGAATTGTTGAATATTATTGAAAAGGGTAGTCCTGCCGTCATAGGGTTTGATATAATGCTTTCGGAGAATGATGATGACCTAGAACAAGATAAAATACTATCAGAGACATTAGGTAATTATGATAATATTATATTTCCCGTTGTAGGGGTCTTTGATTCTAGTTTGAAGGCTAATAATGTTATAGCTAAGTCAATAATTAAACCCGTGGGAATTCTTGAAAAAAAAGTAAATACTGGGCATATTAACGTTATACCTGATTTGGATGGAATTGTTAGAAATTCACTTTTAAAATTTGAATATAATGATGAACTTATATATAGTTTCTCATGGGAAATCTATAGTATGTACATAAAAAATAATAAGGAAGTAAGAAATATTGAAGAATCTAAAATTCCTGTTGATGATTGGAACCGGATGCAAATCAATTTCTACGGAAAGCCTTTCGACATGGAATGTATATCATATTCAAGTGTTTTGAATGGTGAAATACCAGTGGAGTACTTTAAAAACAAAATTGTATTAGTAGGGGCATATTCTCTTGGTATAAATGATTATTATTTAACATCCATTGAAAGACAAGTTCCTATGTATGGAATCGAAATACATGCAAACATAATACAAAATTTTTTGGATGGAAATCTCAAAGCTAATGCTCCATTTATATTAAATGTTTTCATACTGCTTTTTATTGCTGTTTTTAGTTATTTTTTCATTAATAAACTGACCATTGTTAAATCTTCAATACTTATAACAATAATTATCATATTGTATTACATAATTTCAATTAAAATATATAAAATGGGATT
>JBGUET010000020.1:0-15337 GCA_041821225.1 Sedimentibacter sp. | reverse complement strand
ACATGATGAAAAAATCAGTTAAAATAATAACCACATTGGTACTGGCAACTTTAATATTGTCAATGGCTGGTTGTAGTGAAAATGATAGTTTACTAAAAGTTAAAACATCGGATATTAAGACAGGCCAAATTGAGAAAATCTTTACTATAACAGGAGCACTAGTGCCTGAAAAAGTGATAGATTTATCAGCGCCATTTATGGGTAAAGTTTCTGAGGTTAACGTAGTTGAAGGAGAAACAGTGAGTCAAGGACAAATACTTGCAAATTTAGATGTTTCTCAACTCAATGCTCAACTAAAACAATTACAAGCTAATTTCCAAGGTACACAAAATCAAATGGTTAAAGCTGAGGTGCAGGCGAAAATTAATTTAGATAATGCCAGTTCTACATTAGAGCAAAATAAAATTTTATTTAATTCTGATGTTATAGCAAAAGTTCAACTGGATGCATCCCAAAAAGCATATGACCTTGCAAAAAATCAATATGATGCAAGCGTAACAGCCGATGCCACATCTGCTAATTCTGTAAATTCAGCAGCAGATGCAATAACTGCGGCAATGGATTTAATTAATATACAAATAGCAAATGCTTCAATAAAAAGTCCAATATCTGGGATAGTATTAAATAAAAATATAAATATAGGTGAAAGTGCTTCAATGGGAACTCCTCTTTTTACTATTGTAGATTTAAGTACATTAAAATTAAAAGGCACTGTATCACAAGATGCATTGGCATATATTAAAAAAGGAGATTCGGTAGATCTATTTGTTGATATTTACCCAGAGCAAACATATAAAGCCAGTATTTTTAATATAGGTGTAATGTCAGTAAGCACGGGAGCATATTTTCCAGTAGAAGTAAGTGTTGAAAACAATAAAAATCTTGTTTCGGGACTTACAGCTAAAGCAAATATAATAGCAGTTGGAACCAAAAATATGATAGTTCCTAATTCAGCTGTTATAGAAAGTAATGGTGAGAGTTATGTGTTTGTAATAGAAAACAATATTGCGAAAAAGAAGGTCGTAATTACTGGTCTTAAAAATGATAGTGAAATTGAAATATTAAAAGGTCTGACAGTTGATGAATCAGTTGCTATTACAAATGCCAATCATTTATTTGATAACATGGCTGTTCAGATTGTGAAAGATTAAGTATTATGCTTAAGTTATTTAAAAATTTAAAGCCATTTACAGCGATGATCGTTTTCATTATCTTGTTTATTTTTGGTCAGGCCATGGCAGAGCTGACTTTACCTACACTTATGTCAGATGTGGTGAATAACGGGATGATGAGAGGAGATACCGCTTATATATTAACTTATGGAGGATATATGCTTGTTGTAGCACTTACAAGCTCATTGTTTTCTATAATTGGAGCATACCTCTCTGCTAAAGTAGCGCTTGGTTTAGGAAAAAATCTACGTAATATGGTATTCACACGTGTTGAAAATTATTCACTTCATGAATTTGATAAGCTTGGAACAGCGTCTTTAGTAACGAGAACGACAAATGATATTGTTCAAATTCAGACAGTATTGGTTATGATGCTTCGTTTTATTATCTATGCACCAGTTATGTGTGTAGGGGGAATAATAATGGCTGTATCGAGAGACAAAGGATTAACGATAATTCTTTTATTTGTCATACCAATATTGCTGATATTTATGGGAACTGTTGCAGTATCTGTTATGCCAGCTTTCAAGGCAATGCAGATTAAATTAGATAGGTTAAATATGGTTCTAAGGGAAAACTTAACAGGTATTCGCGTTATCAGAGCATTTAATAAATTAGATCATGAACGGGAAAGATTTAAAGATGCAAATAGAGATCTTACCAATACAGCAATCAAGGTTAATCAGACTATGGCAGTTATGCAACCTGTAATGATGCTCATAATGAGTTTAACATCCATGGCAATTACTTGGTTTGGTGGGTGGAGGATTGCGCAAAACAACATGCAAATCGGTGATATGATGGCATTTATTCAATATGCTATGCAGATTATGTTTTCATTTATCATGGTAGCTGTCATGTTTGTTATGGTACCAAGAGCACAAGCTTCTGCAGATAGAGTTAATGAGGTTCTAGATATGGAACCAGAAATTAATGATCCAATAAATATTAAAATATTTGGGAATAAAAAGGGTTATGTTGAATTTAAAAATGTTACTTTTAGATATTCAGGTGCAGAACAACCAGTCATATCTAATATAAGCTTTGAGGTTAAACCTGGAGAAACTACTGCAATTATTGGGGGAACTGGTTCAGGAAAATCCACTTTAATAAATTTAATTCCTAGATTTTATGAAACAAGTGAAGGTGAAGTTTTAGTAGATGGGGTTAATGTAACTGAGATTTCTCAGAATGATTTAAGAAGTAAAATTGGTTTTGTTCCTCAAGCGGCAGTTCTTTTTTCTGGGAGTATAACGAAAAATATTCGTTATGGTAAAGAAGAAGCTACGGAACAAGAAATATACAAAGCGGCAGAAATTGCACAAGCAACAAATTTCATTAGTGAAATGCCTGAAGGTTTTGATACAGAAATTGCTCAAGGAGGTACAAATGTTTCTGGTGGTCAAAAGCAAAGACTTTCCATTGCAAGAGCACTTGTAAGAAATCCTGAGATATATATATTTGATGATAGTTTTTCAGCTCTTGATTTTAAAACAGATTCTCTACTTCGTTCAGCTCTTAAATCAGTAACTGCTGAATCTGCAATTATTATTGTAGCACAAAGGGTAAGTACAATAATGGATGCGGACCAGATATTGGTACTTGATGAGGGCAGAATGGTTGGCAAAGGTACTCACAAGGAACTTTTATCTAATTGCCATGTCTATCGTGAGATCGTATCATCCCAGCTTACTGAAGAGGAGTTGACTAATTATGAGCGATAGAAAACAGAACCAAAGTCAAGGGCAAGGTATGAGAGGACCAATGGGCGGAGGAATGGGAAGGCCTGTAGTTAAAGCAAAGGATTTTAAAGGAACATTGAAAAGACTAGCTAATTACTTATCATCTCAAAAAAACAGATTTATTATAGTTGCTGGATTGGCAATAATTAGTACTATTTTCACTATATTTGGACCTAAACTTTTGGGAAAAGCAACAACTAAAATTGCTGATGGGGTTATTGCACAATATGCATATTTAGCAAAAATTCAAATTGCCATTTCACAAAATGCTCCACAAGCAACCATAGATAGTTTGAAAAATGCACAAATACCACTTTTTGATTTTGGTTATATTGGGAAGATTATGCTAATCATGATTTTCTTATATATAGTTAGTTTTTTATGCAGTTATGTTATGTCATATATTATGGCAGGCGTTGCGCAAAAAACTGTTTTCACCATGCGTAATGAAGTTAAGGATAAGCTTGATAGGCTTCCTTTAAAATATTTTGATGGTAAAAGTCATGGTGAAATATTGAGCCGTGTAACTAACGATATGGACAATATTGCTACTACACTTCAGCAAAGTTTGACACAGCTAATAACTTCCATAACTACGGTTGTAGGAATTTTAGCAATGATGCTATCCATTAGTCCAGTTATGACTTTAATAGCACTTGTAACTTTGCCAGCCAGTGGTGTGTTAACGGTAATTATTGCAAAAAACTCACAAAAGTTTTTTGCCAAACAACAAAAATCACTGGGGGCCCTTAGTGGGCACGTCGAAGAGATGTATACCGGTCATAAAATAGTAAGAGTATATGGTCATGAAAATGAATCTATTAGGCAATTTAAAGAAATTAATGAAGAACTGTATAATGTAGGTTGGAAGGCTCAATTTATGTCTGGAATTATTATGCCAGCCTTGAATTTCGTTAACAATTTAGGATATGTTTTTGTATGTATTATTGGAGGACTTTTAGTAGCTAAAAAAGCTATTAACATTGGAGATATACAAGCATTTATTCAATATATGAGACAATTTACTCAACCTATTGTTCAAACAGCAAATATAGCTAATGTAATTCAAGGAACTGTTGCAAGTGCAGAAAGAGTATTTGAGGTGCTTGATGAGGAAGAACAAAGTCCTGATATTGAAGATTCGACTATTATTAGTAGAGATACTATTCAGGGAGAAGTAAATTTTGAGCATGTTACTTTCCGATACAAAGAGGATGTTCCGTTAATTGATGACATGAACATACATGTAAAACCAGGTCAGACAATAGCAATTGTAGGACCAACTGGTGCTGGTAAGACCACTATGGTTAATTTGCTGCTGCGTTTCTATGAATTGGATGGCGGGCAAATAAACATAGATGGTATCAATATCACTCAGATGAAAAGAGGAGATTTGAGAGGTTTATTCGGTATGGTACTTCAAGATACCTGGCTTTATAAAGGTACAATTTTAGAAAATATTGGTTATAGTTTGGATAACATAGATTCTGAAAAAATTATTGAAGCAGCAAAAGCCGCTCATGCAGATCACTTCATAAGATCTTTGCCGTTAGGATATGATACAATATTAAATGAAGAAGCATCAAATATTTCACAAGGTGAAAAACAACTTTTAACTATTGCAAGAGCGCTATTGGCAGATCCCCCAATTCTAATTCTTGATGAGGCTACTTCCAGTGTAGATACAAGAACAGAGGTATTGATACAGAAAGCAATGAACACCTTAATGGAGGGGCGCACAAGCTTTGTTATTGCTCATCGATTGTCCACCATAAAGAATGCTGATTTAATATTGGTAATGAATAATGGTAGCGTAATAGAACAGGGGACTCATGAAGAGCTTATGAATAAAAAAGGATTTTATGAAGATCTTTATAATAGTCAGTTTTCAAAAAATATTGCGATTTAGGAGGATGTTGATCTATGAATCAGGAATTAATAAAAGCTATTAGCGATGCAGTAATGAAATTAAGACCTTTAGTATTTACTCAATTTGTGCGACCTATTAAGGAATTAGAAAAACACTCATTTCCTCCAGGATATATACAGTTAATGAGACGGATTAAATCTTTTGGTTCTAACCCAGTTTCAATGACTGACGTTTCAACGGCTACATATATTTCTAAGCCGAACCTGACAATTATGATTGATAGACTCTGTCTGGAAGGATTTGTTCAACGATCTGCTGATGAAAATGATAGAAGAATTGTTAATGTTGCATTGACTCAACTAGGTTTGGATTTTCTAAGTATACAACAAAAAAAGGTTGTTATGTTAGTTGAAGACAAATTATCAACACTTAGTGAAGCTGATGTAAATAAATTGAGAATAGCATTGGAAAATGTTGCGGAAGTTATAAAAAAAATTGAGTGTTAACTTCTTGTATAAAATTTTAAAAAGGAAATTTCTTATTTAGAAATTTCCTTTTTTTTAGTCTGTATATATGAAAGTTTCTTCAAATCCACATTCTGGACAGTTTACAGTAACTTCATAGCTGTACATTGATAGAATTCTAATATTTGTAGCTAAAGAGCCATTTTCTTCTTTACCTTTGAATTTTCCTTTTTCTTCAGAGCCTTCACCTTTAGCATAGTAATAATTATATCTTTTTCCGCAGTTTTCACATTTTTTTCTGCCCTTTATAGCAATCATAAATTCACATCCTAATAAATTTTGTTTCTTATTATAATATGTCACTACAACAATTTCAAGGATTAATTATTAAATCACTATGCTATATTTTTAAACTGTGCATTATACAATTCTGCATATATACCATTTTTTTCAATTAATTGTTCGTGATTTCCCTTTTCTTGAATTCCGTTGTCAGTCAATACTATTATTTCGTCTGCATTTTTAATTGTTGATAATCTATGGGCAACTACAACAGTTGTTCTTCCTTTAGATAATTTTTCTAAAGAATTCTGTATAAGCATTTCTGTTGCGTTGTCAAGAGCTGAAGTCGCTTCATCTAATATTAATATTGGTGGATTTTTCAAAAATACTCTTGCTATTGAAATTCTTTGCTTTTGCCCACCGGACAGCTTAACTCCTCTTTCTCCTACATATGTGTTGTAGCCGTCAGGTAATTCCATAATAAAATCATGAATATTTGCCATTTTTGCAGCATTTTGAATTTCATCATCAGTTGCACCTAATTTTCCACATATGATATTATCATAGATTGTTCCTGTGAAAAGAAATACATCCTGCTGTACAATACCAATGTTTTTTCGAAGTGATTTTCTCGTAAAGTCTTTTATGTTAATACTGTCTATAAATATATTTCCTTCCTCAACTTCATAGAATCGAGGTATCAGGTGACATAGTGTTGTCTTGCCTCCTCCAGATGGTCCAACAAAAGCAACAGTCTTACCTGCCTCAATATTGAATGTTATATCTTTTAATACTTGTTTGGTGTCGCCATAGGAGAAATCTACATCGCTAAAACTTATGTCTCCTTTTACTTGCTCAATATCTTTAGCATTTGGTTCATCCGATTCTATATCAGAATCTATTATTTCTACAAATCTTTTAAATCCAGAAATACCAGATTGATACTGTTCTACAAAATTAATGAGTTTTCTGATTGGATTTAAAAAATTTCCTATGTACAATAAGAATGCAGCGAAATCTCCAAAGTTTATATATCCTTTAAAGAAAAATATTCCACCAGCACTTAAAACTAATATGTTTAAAAAATCTATTACAAATGAAGACCCTACATGAAATTCAGCCATTACTCTGTAGGCTTTTTTCCTTGCAGACTGGAATTTATTGTTGTTTTTTTCAAATTTTTCAATTTCATTTTCTTTATTGCTAAAGGCCTTAGACATTCTAATTCCTGAAATACTGTTCTCAATGGTTGCATTAACTTCCCCAATGGTCACCCTTGTTTCCATAAATGTGTCTGCCATTCTTATTCTTAATTTCATTGCAATGATAATCAACAATGGAACTACTGAAAATACTATTATTGCAAGTGGAAAATTAATAATGCTTAACATTATAAAGGAACCAATTAGCATTACTAAAGAAACAAACAAATCTTCAGGGCCATGATGAGCAAGCTCAGATACTTCCATTAAGTCATTAATAATTCGAGATGTAAGTGTTCCTGTTTTATTTTCATCAAAAAAAACGAAAGGTAAGTCCTGCAAATGTTCAAATATATCCTTTCTCATATTTGCTTGCATTATTACTCCCATTATGTGACCATAATATGTTATATAATAGTTTAAACCTACTTTAAATACATATATTAATCCTAATATAACAAGCCAAGTAATCATTAAACTAAGTTGTTGATTTGGTACGTAAATGTTGATGATATTTCTTGTGATCATGGGATAAAATAAATCACATACTGCAATGACAAATGCACAAATCATGTCAGTGATGAATATTTTTTTGACCGGTTTGTAATATGAAATAAATCTTTTAACCATATGTTGTTTACTCCTTAGAAAATTAGTTCTTATTAAATAATTTAAGGCTTAAGGCAGAAATTAATAGATATAAAGCAATACTTATTATATCAAGTATAAAAATATGTGTCATTTCTATTTCAACATAATAACTAGTAATTGCTATAACAATAAGTAACACAATCATTGCCAGGCTAGCAGTGGGAGTAATTTTTTTCTTAAAAAATCTTTTCCCTAATTCATTCATGCTATTTTGATGCATAATCAAACTAAAAAGGATAATTGGTAGTGCATATTGAATATTTTTATTTAAAATTGAACATCCGTGTGTAAATAAAAAAATTCCAACTGCAAGCAAAGCATAGCTCCACCACCATTTTTGCTGCATTTTTTTAAGTTTTATTTTGCTAGGGTTCATAATCCACCTTCATATTTAAATTGTAATTTATATAATGATAACATTAATTGTTTTTTATTACAACGAATAAAAATCTTGGATTTTAAAACCCCTCACACGGTAAAGTCTGAGGGGTTTTAGTGATTTTATACTTCACTAGTAATCTTGTTGTCTAGATAGCTGATCCAGTCACTATATCCACCTAAATATAATTTAGGGTTAAATCCAGCTTCTTCAAGAAATATCATGTTAACAGTTCCGGTAATTCCTGATCCACAATGAACTAGTAGTTTGTCAAATTTAGTTAATGCCTCATAATGCTTCTTTAAATCCTCTTTTGTCCATGGCGTTTCTGCTTTTGCTAATTCCGGCCATGGGTAATTTAATGATGTGGGAATATGCCCTGGAATTCTATCAATTGGTTCTATTTCGCCTCTGTATCTATCTGAAGTTCTAGAATCTATAATCGCCTGATTGTCTGCTTCAATAGCTTTTTTAACATCATTGACATCTGCAAGTATTTCTTTATTATAATTTGCTGTAAGTTCTCCTCTTAATATAGGTTGAGCAACTTTTACTTCAAGCTCATTTCCTAGAGATACCCATTCTTTTATACCGCCATTCAAAACATATACATTTTTCTTGCCTAAATAGCGGAGCATAAACCAAAGTCTACCAGCCATAGCAACTTCACCATCATCATAAACTACTACATCTACATTATCATCCACGCCAAGCTCATTAATTTTCTTTCTAAAAGTTTCAATATCAGGTAAAGGGTGTCTGCCACCATGCTCACCTACTTCGCCAGTTAAGAAGCCTTCCATTGGTATAAATATAGCACCTGGTATATGTCCCTTGTTATATTCTTCTTTTCCGTATACTGTGTCACCGAGCTTATATCTAACATCGAATAAAGCTACATCACTATTTTCCATAAGATTCTTTAAATAATCTACATTCTTTAAATTTTTCAAGTCAAACCCTCCTAATTTAATTCATTCTCATAACCGTCTTTAATGCAATCGATTTCTAATTAATTCAAAATATTTTAATCTTTATAAAATCCACTTAGTTAGTATGTCAATCAAATTGTTAAATGAATAATTAAAATAAATTCATTATAATTGCATACAACTAATAATATATTACTTTCAATAATAAAAGTCAAGTTTCTTGTGTTAGGCTTTAAATTTGTTCTAATCTATTGACATAAAAATGAATATGTGATAAACATAAACATATTTATTTTTAATTAAATAGGGGTATTATTTCAAAATTACTTACTGCAATATGGTTTAGAAAAAACTTGGTTTTGCTTATAATATTAAAGGATTGATTTTATGGAAGGTATAAATTATGGATGTATTATTAAATGAAAATGAAAAAATTGAAGATTTGCAATGTAATGGATTAAAAATTATTCAAAATAAGAAATGGTTTTGTTTTGGAATGGATGCAGTGCTTTTAACAAATTATTGTGATATAAAAAGCAATTCTAAAATAGTAGATTTAGGAACGGGTACAGGAATAATCCCAATACTTTTAAGTGGTAAAAGGAATTATTCTAAAGCTTATGGAATAGAAATTCAAGAAGAAGTGGCAGAAATGGCAGGACGAAGCGTAGAACTCAATAATCTTAGTGACAAAATAAAAATATTGAACATTGATTTGAAAAATGTTTCTGAGTATTTAGAATCAAATTCATTTGATGCAGTAATTTCTAATCCTCCATATAAGCTTTATAACAGTGGTATTATAAATCCAGAGGATAATAAGGCCATATCTAGGCATGAAATAAAATGTTCCCTAGAGGATGTTATAAGCACTGCAGCAATGCTTCTTAAACAATATGGACGTTTTTACATGGTTCATCGCCCTGACCGATTAGCTGACATAATTTGTCTGTTGAGAAAATATCGTCTTGAACCCAAACAAATTCGTTTTGTTCATTCAAAGGTATCAGCCAAACCTAACATGGTTTTAATAAGAGCATCAAAAAATGGCAATCCAGAATTGAAATTTGATCCACCCCTATATATTTATGACCAAGATGGTAAATATACAAGTGATGTTTATGAAATATATGGAATGGATCCCGAAAACGCTTAATTTTAATCATATACCTTTTGTTTGTTTTTTTATTTTGATTTTATCAAGTGGTTGAACAGCGGGGCCCTCAAGAATATTTCCTTTAATATCAAATCTTGAACCATGACATGGGCAATCCCATGTTTTTTCAGCTTCATTAAAAGAAAGAGCACATTTAAAATTCAATTTTATTATTAGCTGATTCGTGCCAATATGAACATTTTGGATATTCCATAATTCTCCTTATTAAAATATAATTTTGAACTGAACAATATGGTTATTGTCTCTTGAAATAATCAATTTATTCCTTGACTTTAATTTCAATTTAATATATCATAGTACAGAAATAGGATAATATTAATGACAGTGATTGGAAGAGTAGTTGCAGTATATGAATCACAGAGATGTAATTAACGGTGAAAGATTACAATTCTAAATGCAATGAAAATCATCCATGAGTTTAATTTCTGAAGTAGAGTAAGAAATTACGTATAAATGCGTTAAATTTTTGAGATACATATATTTAAAATATTTATATGTAATTTGGGTGGTACCGCGGATTTCGTCCCATGTCGTTTGACATGGGATTTTTGTATGCCCTAACCCCATTTTTTCGACCAAAGGGAGAAAAAAATGGCGGTAGGTCAACTACGACAAATTAAAAATCCAATCATGCTTATAATTATTAACAAAAAACACAGGAGGAAAAAAATGAAATTATTTAAAGATATATCTAAAGCTGATTATAAACCAAACGAGCAAGAAATATCAAATTATTGGAAAGAAATTGATCTGTTAGAAAAAAGTGTAGAAACTAGAAAAGGAAAAGAATTATTTGTATTTTATGAAGGGCCACCAACTGCTAATGGCAAGCCAGGGATACACCACGTTATAGCAAGAACATTGAAAGATTCAGTTTGTAGATATAAAACAATGGAAGGCTTCAATGTGAAAAGGAAGGCTGGATGGGATACTCATGGTCTTCCAGTAGAAATTGAAGTTGAAAAACAACTTGGACTAAAAAACAAACAAGATATTGAAGAGTATGGCATTGCAGAGTTTAATAAAAAATGTCGTGAATCAGTATTTACATATGAGAGTCAGTGGCGTCAGATGACTGAGCGCATGGCATTCTTAATTGATTTGGATCATCCATACATCACTTTAGAAAACAACTATATTGAGACTGAATGGTGGATACTAGACAAAATGAACAAAGAAGGTCTTATATATGAAGGCCATAAAATATTGCCTTACTGCCCAAGATGCGGAACTGGTCTTGCATCTCATGAAGTTGCTCAAGGATATAAAGAAATAAAGACAGTTACTGCGTATGCAAAATTTAAGAAAAAAGATGTAGAAGAGTATTTCCTTGCTTGGACAACAACACCTTGGACTCTTTTGTCTAATGTTGCCCTGACTGTTCATCCTGATGTAGATTATATAAAAATAAAAATAGCCGACAAAGAAGAAGTAAAAGGTGAAGTATATTATATTGCTAAACCATTAGTTGATAAAGTTATTAAAGATGAATATACACTTCTTGAAGAAATGAAAGGCAAAGACATGGAATTCATGGAATATGAACAGCTCATGCCTTATGTTAAAGTTGACAAAAAAGCATTTTTTGTTACATGTGCAGATTATGTAACAACTGAAGACGGTACTGGTATAGTTCATACAGCACCTGCCTTTGGAGAAGATGACTACAATACTGGATTAAGATATAATTTGCCAGTAGTCAACCCAGTGGATGATTCAGGTAGATTTAGAGGAACACCATGGGCAGATATGCTTGTAGCGGACACAGATCCTGCAATACTAGACTGGCTTAAAGAAAATGGAAAACTGTTCAGAAAAGAAGCTATTCTTCATAACTATCCTCATTGTTGGAGATGCGATACACCATTGTTGTACTATGCAAGACCAAGCTGGTATATACAAATGACAAAACTCAAAGATCAACTTATTGCAAATAACAACACAGTTGAATGGTACCCAGAGTTTGTTGGTGAGAAAAGATTTGGAAATTGGCTAGAAAATGTAAATGACTGGGCTATTTCAAGAACACGTTATTGGGGAACTCCCCTTCCTTTATGGAGATGTGAGTGCGGTCATGTTGAAAGCATTGGTTCTAGAAAAGAGTTAGTGGAAAAAGCTATTGAAGATATTGATGAAACAATTGAGCTTCACAGACCATATGTTGATGATGTCCACATTGTATGTCCTGAATGCGGCAAGACTATGACTAGAGTAAAAGAAGTTATTGACTGCTGGTTTGACTCAGGTTCAATGCCTTATGCACAAATACATTATCCATTTGAAAACAAGGAAGAATTTGAATCAAGCTTTCCAGCGGATTATATTTGTGAGGGTATTGACCAAACAAGAGGATGGTTCTATTCATTACTAGCAATATCAACATTTGTAATGGGCAAGTCACCGTATAAGAAGGTACTAGTGAATGATTTGGTTCTAGATAAATTCGGAAAGAAAATGTCTAAATCAAAAGGAAACACTGTTGACCCATTTGATTTATTCGATAGATATGGGGCAGATGCTCTGAGATGGTACTTGTTATTTGTATCACCTGCATGGTCTCCTACAAAATTTGACGAGGAAGGACTCAAGGAAGTTTTAAGCAAGTTCTTTGGTACAATTAAGAATGTTTATGCTTTCTTCGCATTATATGCAAACACTGATTCCATTAATCCAAAGGAATTCTTTGTTGAATATAAAGATAGACCAGAACTTGACAGATGGATTATATCTAAATACAACAATTTGGTTAAGTATGTAAGAGAAAGCATGGATGCATACGACCACAATAAAGTAGTAAGAGCAATTCAAGATTTTGTAAATGAAGAGCTGTCAAATTGGTATATAAGACGTTCAAGAAGAAGGTTCTGGGCAACAGAACTTACAGAAGACAAAAAGGCTGTTTACAATACAACCTATGAAATATTGGTGGGAATTGCAAAACTTACTGCACCTTTTGCTCCTTATTTGGCAGAAGAATTATACAGAAATCTTACAAATGAAGAATCAGTTCATTTAAGTTACTATCCTGAAGTTAATGAAGATTTAATTGATGAAAAGGTAGAAAAGAGAATGGACCTTGTAAAAGATCTCGTTAAGCTTGGAAGGGCTTCAAGAGAAAATGCAAAAATAAAAGTAAGACAGCCAATAAGAAGAATTCATATTGACGGTAAATATCATGATTTAATATTTGATTTAGTTCCACTTATAAAGGAAGAGTTAAATGTTAAAGAAGTGGTTTTTGAAAATGACTTAAATGAATTTATGAATTTTTCTCTAAAACCAAACTTCAAGGTAGCAGGACCTTTACTTGGAGGCAATGTTAAAGCATTTGCTGGAGTTTTGGCTAAGGCTGATTCTTTAGAAATAATATCAAAAATTAAATCAGGACAAAAGTGCGAATTGATTGTTAATGGAGAAGTTATAGAACTTAATGATGAACTTTTGGATATTCGTATATCAGCTAAAGAAGGATACGATGTTTCAACAGACAATAATCTCTTTACTATAATAGATACAAACTTGACAGAAGAATTAATAAATGAGGGATATGCACGTGAATTTATATCCAAAGTTCAGCAAATGAGAAAGAACAATGGATACGAAATGATGGATAGAATCAATATATTCTATGGCGGTTCAGAAGAAATTGACAAGGCTGTTAAAGACTATAAAGACTTTATTAAAACTGAGACACTTGCTGATTCAGTAGAAAAATCAAATGATGCTATGGAAGTACAAAACTTGAATGGTATAGATACAGGAATGAAGCTAGAAAAAGCAAGTAAATAAATAATAAATGCAATAGGGTATTGAATAACTTACCCTATTGCATTATTAATTATGGAATAAATCTAAAATTTCCCTAGTAAATGTCGTATTTATTTGACCAGGTGCAGATGTATTATTTACACAAGCAAAAGTCATGCATGAGCCGAATAATTCACCAGTCAATCTTGTTACAACACCTAGAGACCCCATTGACATTGTTATGCATGGTCTGTCAGCTTTTCTTTTTTTCATTTCTAAGGTTGCAGAAAGAAGTGTTAGCACGTCTTCTTCAGAATTTGGCATAACTGCTATTTTTGTAATATCTGCTCCGTATTCTTGCATTTTAATCAATCTTCTGATTATTTCTTCTTTAGATGGCGTCTTATAGAAATCATGATTTGACATTACTATTTTAACATGATTAATTTTTGCAAATTCAATTATTTCTTTTATTTTTTCATCAGTGCTTGAAAGTTCAATATCTACAATATCAACTAATCCACTATTAATTGCCATGTGGTTAAGAATAAAGTAATTTTCTTCGCAAATGTCACTATTGCCACCTTCTTTTTTTGTTCGGAAGGTAAAAAGAAGTGGTTTAATATAAACCTTTCTTATTTTTTTTAGGAGCTCATTTACTTTAGTTAAATCATTTACATATTCAAAAAAGTCTATTCTCAATTCGGTCAGGTCGTAGTCTGCATTTTTCAAATTGTCAAGTTCAGTTAAAATTTGATCTTCAGTTACACCTGTTAATGGCACGCAAATTTTTGGAGCTCCGTCATTAAATATTAAATCTTTAATTTGTAGCTTTTTCATAACAACAAACTCCTTTTTTTGAAAGATTAATAGAATCATATATTATTATATAGTATAAAACAAATAAAATAAATATTAATTTTCAGCGGGGAAAATGAATTGTAGAAGAAATATACGGAAGTTTCCACTATGAAAACATTACCACATTAAATGTTGAAATTTCAATATTATTCATTGACAATGGATTGCATTTAGTAATATAATTAGGTAAATTGCGCGGAGAGTATCTTTATGTAAACAGGTTAAATAATCATTCTGTTTAATGAATGTTTGTTTTGCACTAGTTGAAAGGTTGTGAGTATATGAAGGGTTTAGGTGTTTCACCAGGTATTGGTATTGGGAAAGCTTTCTTGATTGATAAAAAATCAATGATTATAGAAAAAATTTATGTTAATGATACTGAAATGGAAATTAGCAAATTTAGAAATGCTATGGAAATGGGTAAAAACCAATTAAATGAATTATATACAAAGACTTTAGAAGAAGTAGGGGAAAAAGAAGCGCAAATTTTTAAATCACACGAAATGATGCTTGAAGATGATACTTTTACTTCAGAGGTTGAAATAAGAATTAAAAACGAAAAAATTAATGCTGATTATGCTTTAAATGAAACGTCTAGCACGTATATTAAGCTATTTGAAAATATAGAGGATGAATATTTAAGAGAAAGAGCAGAAGATATAAAAGATGTTATGACAAGGGTTATAAAAATTCTTCTTGGAATCAATACTACAGATTATTCTTGTTTCGAAAAAAATTCTATAATTATAGCAAAGGATTTAACACCTTCTGATACTGCACAAATAGATAAAAGCAGGGTATCGGCCATGATAACAGAAACAGGTGGAAAAACATCACACGCTGCTATAATAGCTAGAA
>JBGUET010000019.1:0-15659 GCA_041821225.1 Sedimentibacter sp. | reverse complement strand
GTTTAGATTGATTTATTATTAATGTTTACAACTACATTATACGAGGAGGATATTTATGCTACAATTTAAATCTAAGGGACTATTAAGAGTTCATTACACTGATAGAAAACCTATTATTTCTTATCTCTATGAAAATGGGACTCTATATTTTGCAACAAGTAGAACATCACGTAAAATGAAATACTTCACTACAGTAAGTCAAGATATTGAATTAAGCCTTGGTATTTTTAGTAATGAAAAAGTACCTGCCCACATTGAAATTATGCCTGATAATGAAGAATTTTTTGATTATCTTAAAAAAGCTGCTAGTTTGCCACCATTTATTAATTTTAAAAAACATCAAGCAGTTAGAATCACACTTTTATAAAAATAACGTCTGTTTGCGGACAGGCGTTATTTTTTTTTCTTCTTCAAACTTATTGCTTTTATAATGTCTTAATTCAGTTTCACTGTTCCATGCATACTTTATGGTAAACTTCATCGCTTTCATTTTTCCCAGTTGAATGAATATACTTATCATTTCCTATATCTTGACGTGATTTGTCTTCTGTTTATTTTTAAGTTTTGATTTCAAAGAATAAAACTCATATAAAATTGTTTATAGACATAGCATTTTTACTTTTAAATTTATCATCTTATTCTTGGAATTTACCAACTTTAACCTTCTTAACAACTGAAAGAATGTATTCATTTTTTTATAAACATTAAATTCTTCTAAGAATTATTCATTTCATCTTAATTTATCTGCTGACTCGGTGAAATCCGAGATTTTTTTCTTTAAATATTTATTTATTTCATTATCTTTTACAAATATATTCTTTTCTTCTAATTCTGAAAAAGCATTTGCTACTATTAGAATTTTTTCACAAGAATTAGGTTGCCTATCATTTTGAAGAACAAATGTTATATAAAAATTTCTCAATATATATGAAGCAATTATTTGATCTTTCATTTTCAATTGGTTCCATTTTTTATATTGTCTTTTTTTATCTGTTTTTTTATTATAAATAGTATCCATTTTCACCTTCTTATATAATTACAATTTTTTATTTTCCAAGTTATATTCTTGGATTAATTAGTCCATACATTGCTACGTCGCAAATCCCTGTGTTATTCCAATCTGCTTGTATCCTAGTCCCTTCATATTTCAATCCACATTTAGTCATCACTTTTCCTGAATTTGGATTATGTGTATCATATCTTGACTCTATGCGATTAACTCCTACTTCTTTAAATAGAAATTTTATTACATCTTTTAGTGCTTCTGAAGTAATTCCTTGATTCCAATATTTAACGCCAATACAATAGCCAATTTCCACCGCTTCGATATTTTCTTTATAATTAACTACGCCAATACTACCAATTGCTTCTCCTATGCTTTTAAGTTCAATACACCATTGATAGTTTTTATCATCTTCATAGTCTTTTACCCAAGTTTCTAATATTCTACGGCTACCTTCTACATCTGAATGAGTTGGCCATGTCAAAAATCTAGTTACCCCATCATCATTTGCCCAATTTTTGTACATATCCTCAGCATCAGATACTCTGAATTTTCGAAGTATAAGTCTTTCTGTTTCAATAGTTTTACTTCCTAAATTTTTCACGTACCGTCCCCCCTTTAATAAATAAATTATATATCACAAGTATAGAAAATTCAATTATTACCACAAGGTAGCATATATTAAAAAAAGGACACTCAATTGCAAGTGTCCTTTTGTAAATCTATTAGTTTTTACTAGAAAAAGTATCTTTAGTCTTACGCGCTACTATTTTACCTGCTCTTTTTATAACATTTGGAGCAAGTTTCATTGGTAGTTTTTCAAAGGTTGTTCCAACAACGTCATATTTTTTTACTAATTTAATAGCATCAAATTTACATTTTGTTGTACATTGACCGCAACCCAAGCACATTTCCTGATTTACTACAACAGCACCGCAACCAAGGCAACGTTCTGTTTCTTTTTTCATCTGCTCCTCAGTAAATGTAATACGATTGTCAGTAAAGCTCTTTTTATCTGATTTAACATGACTTGCACATTGTCTAATTGTCTTGTCATAACTTTCCATAACAACATTATCTTTATCTAAAGCATGATATTCTCTTCTGTCTCTTCCATAAACCAAGCTTTGACCTTCCCATACAAAACGATGGATAGAAATAGCACCCTGTTTACCTGCAGCTATGGCATCTATGGCATACTTAGGTCCTGTATAAACATCTCCTCCAACAAAAATATCTGGCTCCGAGGTTTGGAATGTAAATGAATCAGCATTTGCAGTCTTATTAGGATTTAAATCAACTTTACTACCATCTAGTAAATTTCCCCATTCTATTGATTGTCCAACGGATAGTAATACATGGTCCGCTTTTACAGTTATAACATTAGCCTCATCGTATTTTGGACTAAATTTTCCATTTTCATCAAAAACAGAAATGCATTTTTTAAACTCTACTCCAACAACTTTTCCATTTTCAACAAGAATTTGTTTTGGTCCCCATGAATTATTTATAGCTATATCCTCGTCTATTGCTTCATTTAGTTCCTCTTCTAACGCAGGCATTTCAATTCGGCTTTCAAGACAATAAAGTTCAACATTGCTAGAATTTTCACGCACAGCAGTTCTTGCCACGTCAACTGCTACATTACCACCACCGATTACAACAACATTTCCTTCTAAATTAACTTTCTTTCCAAGATTAACATCACGCAAGAAGTCAACACCAGTTATAACACCTTCTGAATCTTCTCCTACTATTCCTAAATTTCTTCCATTTTGAGCACCAATTGCTACATAAAATGCTTTATATCCTTGTTCTCTAAGAGATTGCATCGTTACATCTTTTCCAACTTCCACAGAAGTTTTAAATTCTACTCCTAACAATTTTAAAATTTCTATTTCAGCATTGACAACCTCTTTGTCTAAACGGAATGAAGGAATACCAAGTGTTAACATACCTCCAAGCTTAGATTCTTTTTCAAAAACAGTTACTTTATATCCATCAATTGCTAAGTAATATGCACATGAAAGTCCAGCAGGACCTCCCCCTATTACAGCAATCTTTTTACCATAATTATATCTTTTTGTAGGTACAAATCTAGTTTTTTCACTTAAATCCTTATCCGCTATAAATTTCTTAATCTCGTCTATTGCGATAGGTTCATCAATATCTCCACGAGTACAAGCAGATTCACATTTATGTGGGCAAATCCTACCGCATACTGCTGGAAATGGATTTTCCTTCTTTATAAGTTCTAGCGCTTCAGTATACTTTCCTTGAGATGCTAATTTAATATACCCTTGGACTGCAATATGTGCAGGACATTCTGTTTTACATGGAGCTGTACCAGAATCCACTACATTTTTTCTGTTTATTCTATAATCAGGATTCAATTTATCCTTACTCCAAAAATGGTCACGAGGAGAAATCATTTCTTTTATTTTAGTTGGCTCTTTCTCACATAATTTTTGCCCAAGTTGCAAAGCATTAACAGGACAATTTTCTACGCATTGACCACAAGCCACACATTTATCTATGTCAACCTCTGCAACATAGTTAGATCTCATCATATCTGGTGAATTAAAATATGATGCATTACGCAAAGCATAACATGAACAACCACAGCAATTACAAATAGCATGAGTCTCACCAGCATCAATATTAGGAATGCTATGCATTAAACCATTTTCTTCAGCCTTTTTAATTATAGAAAAAGCTTCTTCTCGTGTAATTTCATGAGCTCTACCAGTACGAATATAATATTCAGCACCTATACCTAACTGAATGCACATATCCTTTTCTAAATGACCGCAACCCTCTCCTAAAAGACGTCTTGAACGACGACAAGAGCAATCAGCTACTGCAAATAAAGTGTTTTTGTTTAATATTGTTTCTACTTCCTCATATGATGCACTATGAGTTTCTCCATCGATGGAAGATTGGATAGGAATTACACGCATTGGTCCAATACCTACTGGCATATTGGGTGATAACATTCCACCTCTAAGTCTTGCATATTCTTCAAAAGCTTTAGGAATTTGAGGATATTTTTCACATAGTTCTTTATTTCCCACTACTTTTTCCATAACTCCTGGAACAAATACTGTAAGTTCATAAACATCAACATCATCTTTAGTATAGAAAGTACATCCTCCTACATAAGCTAATTCCGTTGCTAATTTTTGTGTTTCTTCTACTGATTTACCACATTTCTTAGCTATCTGTTCAATAGTTTGTGGTTTTCTAAGTTCCATTGCCAAACCTACATCAGCCATTTCATCAGTTACAATACACTCTAGAACATAGTATTCTGGAGCATTCTCATCCATTTTAACCATAATTGCTGTTCCGCCACATATTTTCTTAGCAAGCTTTGCAATTTTTTTTCTTATTGCCATTATTTCAACCCCCAATATGTTTTTGAATTTATATAAATTTCTATTAAATTAAATTTATTTTTAACTATCTATGTTAAAATTTTATCATTTATTTAAATAATAGTAAAACAACAGCTTATTTACATTAACAACAATTCATTGTAGAATAGAATTATATTCAATATACAAAAGGTGGGTATTACAATTGCAAATTAAATTTGTAGAATCATTTTTGAAACTATATGAAGAATTAAACATTTCAAAGGCAAGCAAAAAACTATTTATTTCGCAACAAGGCTTAAGTCAGCAAATTCAATCTTTGGAAAAAGAACTAGATATTGTACTATTTGAAAGATCTAAATCCGGTGTTATTCCAACGGAGGTTTGTACTGAAATCCATCCTCATTTTCAAAACATGTATATGGATTATTCCAAAATAGTAGAATCAATTGAAAATTATAAGAAAAATCAAAGAAAATACATATCAGTTGCATTTGCTTATGGAATTTCAAATGGTATTAACACCAATTTTATTTTTGATTATAAAAAAAATAATTCCAATATCAATGTTGAAATTCAGGAATGTTCAAAGCAAGTTTGTATTGAAAAATTACTTAAAAATGAAATCGATATTGCATTTTTGGTTAACCCTTTTAATACAAAATTGTTTAATTCTTTTCCTTTAGCAGAAGGCTATATGTATGTTGCAATGCATAAGGATCATCCATTTGCAAAATATGAATCGCCTATTGACTTTTCTTTTCTAGATGGACAAACTATCATAACTGGATCTAAAGAAAATTCATTGCGAGAAATTTTTGATTATTTTTGTACTTTAACCAATATTCAACCACATATTATGTTATCTTCCAGTTCAAGTTTGAAATTTGTGAACTCTATGGTAGAAAATATGGGTATTGCAACAGTTACAATGGCAATGGTATCTCAGATAAATAATCCTAATATAAAGATTAAACGTTTACTAACACCTGAACCAGGATATTTATTTTGCTGTACTTCTCTTAGTTCGAAATTTAACAACGAAGTTGATTCTTTGTTAAAATATATCAAAGAATATTTTAAACTTACACCTATCCTATAAATAGAGTTTTATTAAAAAAATACAAAAGCCCTAGTTTATAAAATTATTTTTATACAAACTATGGCTCTTATTTATTTAGAAAGCATATCACCCTCACTAATCTATTAAAATGTTTTTGAAGGTATAATAGCATTTACAGGACAATTCATTAAGCAGTTACCACAATCATCACATCTTTCTGAAATAATAACATATGGTGAACCTTTTTCTATGGCTTTAAATGTACAGTTTCTATAACATTTCCCACACTCAATACAAGAATCTGTTATAGTAGGTCCTACTTTGTTATATTCTACCCCACCAAATTGGAACCTTTTTCTTAATAATTTATGATCTCTTTTTGTGCAATCAAAGTCAAAATCATAAATTTCACCCTTTGCTTTGTATATTACAAAATTACCTTCTTTCATAGCTGGATAATGGTCCATATCATAAACTGCAGTTTTTAAATCTTCATTATTTTCAGCCTTTTCTCTTATTACTTCTTCGCTTACTGGTTTAACTTCACAAATTAACCTAATAGAATATCCTGTTGGAAACTTTGGAACTCCATCTTCATTATGAGACAAGATTCTCGAGTCAGTTATACCACATATTGTTAATTTTCCCGTTTCCTTTAATTGTCTTGCATATGGTTTATTTTTCATAGTTCGAAAATACATACCATCCTCATCATAACCATTTAAGTGTGCTATTCTAGAATGAACCTCACCACTTGAAATTGTAGAAAAAGTCAGTACTCCAATTTTTTCAAGATATTTATATATTTCACTAATTTTCATTTTCTTATCTCCTTTTATCATAAAACTTTTTCTATAAAATATTTTAATTTATCTGATTGGGGGTTATCAAGAATATTAACCCCTCCTTGTTCTAAAATTTTACCTTCGTCAATAAAAATAACATAATCTGCAAATTCCTTAACAAAATTAATCTCATGTGTAACAAAAATAAATTTTGTTCCAAGTCCTTTAAGTTCCTGAATGGAATCTAAAACTTCACCTGTTAGTATTGGGTCTAAGGCAGCTGTTGGTTCATCTAAGAAAATTAGCTCAGGATTTGTAGACAATGCCCTTGCAATGGATGCTCTTTGTGCTTGCCCCCCGGATATATTCCTAGGTTTTTTATTTATCTCTTCTTCTAATCCTAATTGCTTAAGTAGTAAAGATGCTCTTTCTATAGATTTTTCTTTAGTTAATCCTAAACGTTTTTCCAATATTATCGTTATATTTTTAAGAATTGTAAGGTGAGGAAAAAGGTTATGTTGCTGAAATACAATTCCAATATTTTCGTGATATTCCTTTAAAGTATCTTTAGAAACTATGTGATTATTAACTGAAATAAAGCCTTTATCTGCTTCTTCTATTCCTGATAATAATCTTAATAGCGTTGATTTACCACATCCACTTTTTCCAATAATTGCAACGGAATCATACCCTTTTATATCTACACTTATATCATCTAAAACTAATTCGCTGTAAGATTTTGATAAATTTTTAAATTTTAATTCCATATATACACCTACTTTATATTTCTTCATTCCATTTATTAGATAGATATTTTGCAATTAATGATAAGGGAATGGTTATCACTAGATACACAATCCATAATATAAAATAGCCTTCAATATATCTATAAGTTTTATTAGAAATAACACTGATAGTGTAAAATATCTCTGTAATAGCTATAGTGCTAAGTATAGATGTGCCCTTTATTATTCCTGATAAATTATTAATAAGTCCTGGCATAACTGGCTTTATCATTTGAGGTAAAATAAAATATCTGTATTTTTGAACGAGATTAAATCCATAAAAATCCATAACAATAAATTGATTTTGATCAATGGTTTTATAAGCGCCTTCATAGCTATTAGTCATGTAAGGACTCATATACAATGTTAGAGCTAAAAAACCAAGAGACATTTTATCATGCATATTAAGCGCCACCCCAATAATATAAACAACCACAAAAACCAAAACTAGAAGGGGGGTACCCATAATTAATTCTCTATATATAACGGAGATTGTTTTTAAAAATACATTGCTAGATTCTGTCATCAAAAATATTAAAAATCCAATTACCATACTTAATATTAATGTTAATATACTAAGTTCTATAGTTCTTATTGTTGCATCAATTATTTGATTACTGCTATTCAACATCATACTGAAATCTAACACATCAGCTACTTGTTTAATCATAAGCATAAATAATATTATATATACACCTATCGCCGCTATAACTTGTAATATTTTTTTTAATTTCATTTTTTAACCTACTTCTTAAGATAATAATCTAATGTAATGCTAGGATCAAATAATTTTTTTTCGATTTCTTCGTCCCAATCTTTTCTTAATTGATCATTTAATCCGCTAGATTCCATTTGATCTATAAAACTATTTACTTGATTTAATAGCTCAATGTTGCCCTCTTTAACTGCCATACCAGTAGAGGAATATTCAATAGGATTTTTATACATAATTGTAGTTTCTTTATTGGTATCATGCATTCCATAAAGTGTATATGCACCAACTAATACATCGGAGCTTCCAGTTGCTATTTCCCTTTCTGCCGCAGCGTCAGTGGTTACACTTTTAACTGTGTATCCATAAGACTGAGGAATAGATACAGCAATAGATCCATTTATTCCAATAAACCTAATTTCAGAAATACTAAAAAAATCATCAATACTGGTTTCATCTGTTATATTATTATTATTTGCAAAATTTTTATTTACTAGTGCTACTATTTTATCGTAGAGATATGCTTTGCTAAAATCAACAGCTTTCTCTCTTTCTTCAGTAATACTCATGGAACCAATTACAATATCTATATTTCCACTTTGCAGTGCAGGCACTAACATAGAAAACTCTGTATTTACAATTTCCACATTTCTTCCTAAATAATCACCTAATCCTTTAGCGATATCAACTTCCACTCCCGCTGGACTTCCCTCATTATCCGTTCCTGTAAATGGGTAATATTTTAAATCCATTCCTACTTTTAATGTGTTTTCATTTTTCTTTTCACCACATCCTGAAAGCAGTGAAAATATGATCATCATTACTAAAATCATTCTAACCTTTTTCATATCTCACCATCCTTTAAATATATTTTTTTAAGATACATACTATCTTTGTATTTATAGTAAACTCTTTTTTCGCTGAACCATGTATAAATTATAACTTGCATTAATTATATTTTGAATATAAAACAGGTCTCATTTCTTATAAAAATGAAACCTATTTAAATAAAATTATAATATTATAAAAAAAGCTGCAGCAAATTAAATTGCTACAACTTTTTTATAAATTTCATGAATATTTTATAAGAATACATTCTTAACTATGTTTGTAAGGATTTCTGCTGTTTTATCAACACCAAATTTACTACTATCAATTATAATATCGTAACCATCAAAGATATTTTCAGCACCTTTACAATAACGAAGATGATAATTTTCACGAGCCTTATCTACTTCCTTAATCATTTTTTTCGCAACTTTAATATCCATTCCTAAAACATCTGTGCAGTTCTTCAAACGTGCTTCATATGGTGCATAAACAAATATATTTAAACAACGAGGAAAATCACTAAGAATACTATTTCCACATCTTCCAACAATAATACAGGACTCTTTCTTTGCAAAATCTCGAATAATGTTTGTCTGAACATTAAATATTTCATCCTGCATATTTGCTACACCCATTCCTAATGGATATTTTCTTCTGAAGAATTTTATATTTGAGTTTTCTTCTTCCTTACTTATAATGGAAACAGATTGTTCCATCCGCTTAGCTGTCGTTTCAACAATATCTCTATCATAAAAATTAATTTCAAGATCATGTGACATCTTCTGTGCGATTGAACGACCAAGACTTGCAAATTGCCGTGAAATTGTGATTGTATACTTTTCCATAAAAGCAACCTCCTATAATATCTTCTCTTTTAAATTTTATATCAAATTAAGGTTGTACTGAACCCGATACCCCTGCTGGTGTACGAGGATGTTTTTGCATATATCTAACCACTGAAGAAAGTGAAAAATTAATAATAAAATAAAGAATTGCCGCAAAACCAAATAGCACAAACACATCTGATACATTAACATTTCCTGTTCCATTATAATTATATGCAGAACTTAAAAGTGTCTTCACCCTTGCCATTATCTCTATAACTGCTATATTAGCCAAATATGAGGAATCCTTAATTGTAGTAATAACCTGGCTCAATAATGTAGGTATAATGTTTCTGTAGGCCTGTGGCAAAACAATGTGAGTCATAATTTGGACTGTATTAAACCCTTGGGAATGTCCTGCCTCAAATTGACCTTCTGCTACTGAATTTAATCCACCACGAACGATTTCCGCAATAACGGAAGAAGTAAATAAAATCAACGCTGCAGCGGCTTTAAACAAAAGTTTCACTTCAACAGAAGTTAGTCCAAACATTTGTCTAGATAACGCTTCTGGAAATGGGAAAAACACCAAACAAACAAAAATCCAAAGAAGTAATGGAGTATTTCTAAAAATTTCAATGTACGCCACGGCTAGCCATCTAAAAATCCGTGTTTTTTTTGTTGTACAATAATTTCTAACAAGAGCAAGAACAGATCCTATCAAAATACCAAATCCAACAGCTACAACGGACAGTATAAGTGTAAAAGCAACTCCTTTAAAAAGATATATTAGAATTGCATGATTTTTTAAAATAGATAAACTACCTTCTAATGTACTCACTATTTTGTCACCGTCCCTTCAGTAATTGCATCTCCTGCTACAGTCTTTTGATCTCTCATTTTAAGAGATTTTTCCCACATACTTGCCATGGCTGATAAAGGAAAACAAATAATAAAAAATAACAAACCACAAACTAAATAGGCCGGTGCATACGCTCCACCTGTAGACGCACCTGTTACAAAACTATAAGTTAGTGAAATAAGGTCTGCTCCTCCGATGATATATAAACATGATGTATTCTTAATTAAATTAACTACTTGATTTACCATTGGTGGAAGAATGATTTTAATACTTTGAGGTAAAATAATATGATACATCTTTCCAATATAACTAAACCCTTGAGACTCAGCAGCTTCAAATTGACCTTTTGAAATAGCTCCTATACCAGCACGAACAACTTCAGCCATATAAGCTCCATGATATACTCCAAGAGATATAATTCCTGTGGCAATGATTCCAATACTATTACCTGAAAAGGCTAATCCATAATAAAGGAAACACAGTTGAAGAATAAGTGGTGTATTCTGAATTAATTCTACATAAACACGACTAATCCTTTCAAGACTTTTTTTACCGCTAGTTGCCATTAATCCGAAGATTATTCCTAAAATAAGTGATAACATAAGCGCTAATAACGCCATTTTTACAGTATTATATAAACCTAATAGAAAGACATCTCTAAATGTCCATATTTTCCCCCATTTATCTGCAGAGAATAAATCTATCATATTATTTCCTCCTATCTTATTAAATGAACAAGGCTTCGCACTAGGAGAAGCCTTGTAAAAGATTCGATATTAAAATCGATTATTCTAAACCATTCTCTTCTGTGAACCCTTTAATAGTTCCATCTGCATTCCAAGCAGTAATAAAGTCTTCAACAACTGAAGTAAGTCCAGATCCTTTTTTTGTAGCAACACCGTAATCTTGTGGTGAAAATTTATCTGAAATATAAGATCTACTATCTGTATTATATATTGCTAATATAGACTTATCTACGCTGAAAGCATCTATTTCTTTAGCACTAAGTGCTGTGGATATTGTTGGATAATCATCAAACTGTTGGAAAGTAATACCGTTTTTCCAAGTTGCTGGGTCAAATGTTTCTGGATCAAAATCATCTCCACTTATAAATCCACCTTCAACCATAACGTTAACCAATGCTTTAGCAGAAGTAGAACCAGATGAAACACCTACTTTCTTGTCTACTAAATCTTCAAGAGATTTAATACCTGATGCATTTTCTACCAATACAGTAACATAATCAGTAAAGTACGGTGTGGAAAAATCCCAACTTTCTTTTCGTTCGTCAGTTATTGTAAATGTTGCTAATACACAATCTATATCTCCTGAATCAAGTAGCTCTGTACGGGTTGCAGCTGTAACAGCTGTAAACTCATAATCAATACCTAATTCTTCTGCAATCTTTTCTGCTATTGAAATCTCAAGACCAGTATACTCTTTTGACAATGGGTCTTGAAAACCAAATCCAACAACTGCATTTTTAACACCAACTCTTAAAACACCACGATCAATAATTTTTTGAACGTCTTCAGAGTATTGAGAAGATTCTACACCACCATCATTACCTGTAGTCTTATCTTTATCATCACTTGAACATCCAATTAAAAGAGACCCCACCATTAATACACTAACCATTAGTGCTACATACTTTTTTGAATTTTTCATAAAAACATCCTCCCTCTATATCTATATTTCTTATATTTACTTTGAAATTATTATGGATTATACTCACATAACAACTACAAATCAATAAATAATATTTATAATTAATGTTATTAACGAATAATTTTACTAAGAAATTGCTTTACTCTCTCATTTTCAGGATTTGTAAAAAAGTGTTCTGGAACACCTTCTTCAATAATTTGTCCATCCGCCATAAAAACAATTCGATCTGCCACTTGACGTGCAAATCCCATCTCATGAGTAACAACTACCATGGTGATATTTTCCTTAGCCAATTTTATCATAACATCTAGAACTTCTTGGATTGTCTCTGGATCAAGAGCTGATGTAGGTTCATCAAATAAAATAATCTTAGTCTCAGCGCACAAAGCTCTAGCTATTGCAATACGTTGTTGCTGTCCACCGGATAAAGTAGCGGGATAAACATGTGCCTTATCGCGAAGTCCTACAATATCAAGATAATGAAATGCCAATTCCTCGGCTTCTTTTTTACTTTTGTTATGAAGCTTAATTGGTGCTAGTGTAAGATTTTTTAAAACTGTCATATGAGGGTATAAATTAAACTGTTGAAAAACCATAGACATCGTTTCCCTAACCAATTTAGTCTTATTCTTAGCAGTCATTTCTTCACCATCAATATAAATATGTCCACTTGTAGGTTCCTCTAAAAAATTCATACAACGAACAGCAGTAGATTTTCCAGATCCAGAAGGTCCAATCACAACAAGTTTTTCGCCTTCTGCAACTTCCAAGTTAACATCCTTCAATACATGTAAGTCTCCAAAATACTTATTAACTTTTTCCATTTTTATCATAGTATCGCCTCTCTCTACAATCCTTTTAAAGTCTTACGATAAAGTAAAAGGGTCTGAATCAAATTGGTTCAGACACTATTGCCCTATAAAAATTATATTAAACATTTTGAATATTGTCAAGTTCAATCCTTCATTTTTTTATATATTCTTTAATTTGCACAAATCAAAATAAAAATATTCAGCTTATGTGAGTTTTTAGTAAAACCATTTAGTTGGCAATATGAATGTCCACGGTATTGTAAAAATGGCAATAGTAAGTGCCACCTTTAATCTTAACCTTTTTTCTTCAATTTGTTTATTATAAGTGAATTTGTAATTAAATATAAATATAAATAAACTAGATACAATCATAGCAAACACTATCATTATAACTGCAGCTAAATTACTAAAAGGGTCATAACTTATTCCCCTAATAAATTCTTGTGGTAATCCAAGAAAGTCTTCTAATATCACAAGTAAAAATAATATTGATGCTCCTATAATATCTGCTAAAAATCCAAATATCCAAACTTTAAATATAGTTTTTTTATAAAATGTTTTTAGATCATTCTTTGTATTTTTTAACTTAAACATATAAAAACAAACTATAACTACCAATGAGTCAATTATAAAATTACCTAAAAGTGTTAGCAGTATAACTGGTGGAAAAAATAACAAAAACCAAATAGGAAAAATCATATTATATAACTTTATTCTTTTCATATTTTCTACTCCTTATACAATTTATTATCATATTTATCAAATAAATTATATACTATAATTTAAAAAATATCAAACTATTACCATTTATTTAGGAATTTTTCCCATATAAATAGACACTGAATAAATTCAGTGCCTATTTAAAAATATTTATAATTTTATTTAAAAGGGTTTTCTGTTTTATAAAGCATTCCCTTTGGTTGATTAAATCCTAATTCATTTATATCTAAATATCTAAATAAATTGTAAATTGATTTTCCAAAATGTCCAAAAGCAACAGCGCCATGATGTGGATAATTTTTTTCAATCAATACATGACGATAAAATCTTCCCATTTCTGGAATAGCAAAAACACCAATAGATCCAAAAGAACGAGTTGCAACTGGTAATACCTCACCTTCAGCTACATAAGCTGTAAGTTCTGCATTTGCATTACTTTGTAATCTAAAGAAAGTTATTTCTCCAGGAACAATATCTCCTTCAAGAGTTCCACGAGTTATATTTGGTTCTTGATTTGGTTCTAATGCCCTTGCCATTATCATCTGATTTTTCATAGTTCCACAAGTTAATTTTGAAACTGCTGTATTACCACAATGGAAAGCCATAAAAGTATCTTTTAATGTATAATCAAATTTTCCTTTAATTTCTGATTCATACATATCAGCTGGTACTGAATTATTAATATCAAGTAATGTTACAACATCGGAGCTTATGCAAGTTCCTATATATTCACTTAAAGCACCATAGATATCAACTTCGCAAGATACTGGTATCCCCATTGCTGTTAAACGACTATTTACGTAACATGGTACAAATCCAAATTGTGTTTGAAATGATGGCCAACATTTATTAGCAAAAACAATATATTCTCTTGAACCTTTATGTTCTTCCATCCAATCTAATAATGTAATTTCATATTGAGCAAGCTTAGGTAAAATACCAGGCATTTTATTTCCTTGACCTAATTCTTTTTCCATACTAGCTATTACTTCTGGGATTCTTGCATCTCCAGCATGTGCATTAAATGCTGCATACAAATCAAGTTCTGAGTTTTCTTCTATTTCAACACCTAAATTATATAATTGCTTAATTGGTGCATTACAAGCTAAGAAATCTTGTGGACGAGGTCCAAATGAGATTATCTTTAAATTCTCCATTCCAAGTATTGCTGTAGCAATTGGTACGAATTCTGCAATCATATCAGCAACTTCGCAAGCTGTTCCAACAGGATATTCAGGAATATATGCTTTTATGTTACGCAATGCTAAATTATAGCTTGCATTAAGCATTCCACAGTACGCATCTCCACGTCCATTTATTAAATTATTTCCATTTTCTTCAGCTGCAGCAACAAACATTACTGGGCCGTTAAATTCTTTAGCAAGTAAAGTTTCTGAAGTTTCTGGTCCGAAATTTCCAAGATAAACTACTAATGTATTTACTCCAGCTTCATTTACTTCTTTTAATGCCTTTCTCATATCTTTCTCATTTTCTACAGTTGTTAAACATTCATATATTTCACCATTGTTTTTTTTGTAAGACTGTACAACAGCTTCTCTTCTTTTAACGGATAACTCCATTGGAAAACAATCTCTACTTACTGCAACAATTCCTACTTTTATTTCTGGCATGTTTTTCATAATTATATATTCCTCCATTTATCATAATATTTTATTTAATTGAAATGTTCTTGCCCTTTAATCCTATAAATGCTCCTTGCTCATGTAAATTAGTATCTTTATGACCAATTAACCATTTATTTCTAGCAAATAATAATGCATCTTCACCTGATTTTTTAATTTTACTTTCTAAAGATAAGTTAGTATCCTTTGGCAAAACAACAACACATCTAAATCCATCTTCATTTGCATTACAAGGTGCATAATGAAGTGTAGTTGCATAAACTTCAATTATAGTTCCTGCTGGAACAAGAAATGCTTCTATTTTTGATGTGTCATAAGTATAATCTTCTTCAATATCTTGCTGTGAACCTATTAATAAAATAAGATCAGTTACTGCTATATTTATTTCAGATGAACGATGATACTCAACGGCATTTAGTAAATAGTTATTACCGTTACAAAATCCTATCTGAATTGGTAATTCTCCAAATTCTCTTATTCTTAACTCTTTTGAAATATTTAATTGTTCTAACTCTTTTATTGATGGCTCATAAATTACATCACATGGCAATAAAGTGCTTTCCATTTTCTCCAT
>JBGUET010000018.1:0-16285 GCA_041821225.1 Sedimentibacter sp. | reverse complement strand
CTAATGGAAAAATATTATGACCCTATGTACAACTTCAATTCTGATAAGTTGAACTATGCAGAAAAATTTAAGGCTAGAACAAATAGTGACGAAATTTCTATAGAAATATCCAAGTGGTACAATGAATGTGTTAATACAGAGACATAATATAAATGAATGATAAGGAGAAATCAAAATGGAAAAACCTCTTATAGGTATTATACCTTTATATGATGAAAAAAAAGAAAGCTACTGGATGCTGCCAGGATATATGAAAGGAATTGAAAGTGCGGGAGGAATTCCTATTATGCTTCCTCTCACAACAGATATAGATATGATTATATCATTTGCAGATACATTTGATGGATTCTTGTTTACCGGAGGGCAAGATGTTGAACCAAATATGTATGGAGAAGCAAAAGAAGACTATTGTGGAATGCAATGCCATGAAAGAGATTTGATGGAAGAAAGTCTTTTTAAGCTTGTTCTTGAATTAGACAAGCCTGCCTTTGGAATTTGTCGAGGAATACAATTGTTTAATGTTTTGCTAGGAGGAACTCTTTACCAAGACATAAATATTCAAATGAAATCAAGTACTAGGATTGAGCACAGGCAAAAGCCACCTTATAATAAGCCTATTCACCTTGTAAATATAGAAAAAGATACAATTCTATATGATTTATTAGGAAAACAAGCAATTAATGTAAACAGTTATCACCATCAAGGTATAAAGCAATTATCAAAACATTTAAAATGCGCTGCAATGGCAGAGGACGGAATTATAGAATCAGTGTTTATGCCTGATAAAAAGTTTGTGTTAGCAGTTCAATGGCATCCAGAATTCGTATATAATTGTGATGAAGATAATTTGCGATTATTTATTGAATTTGTTAAAGCCTGCAAATAATAATGGAACGGACTCTGACAAGGAGCCTGAAATATTGTAAAGAGAACTGTTTTTTCGAAGACGGATTCTCTTTTCGTATTGTTGATTTATGGATAAATATAGTATATACTCTAAAAAGAGAAGCTGAAGTTTAAAATTTCATATATAGGTAAATTAAGGTAATAAAGGTGTGGACAGAATTAGTGGCTAAGTTTATTACATCATTCAAAGGTTAATAATTAAAAAAATTTCAAATAATAGAATATGCTTTGTTTTGTATTCCGGGTGTAGGGATATGTATTGTTAAAATTGTTAAAATTGCTAAAATGTAGGCAATACAACAAAAATAATAACGTTTGCAAAAGGGGGCGGATATAAAAAAATGCAAACAAAATCTTGCTCACTAAGAGCCATTTGTTGTGCTTTCTTGTGTTTTATAGTATTAAAGATTCTATTTCAACAATTTAGTAGATTTAAAATCATTATAACTAAAAGGAGGAAAAATGTTAAAATTAAAAAAAATTATTGCTTTAATAGTTACATTTTGCATGATTTCTACATTGACACCAGGCTTTACACAAGTAGCTTATTCTCAAGCAATGCCAAGTGTTTCTTTTCCTATTTCCGGTGAAGATAACTTTGATGCAGACAAGGTGTTTTTTAGCGGTGATACACTAGAATTTACTGTTAGCGGTCTACCAAATGATCAAGAAGTGGAATACCGTGTAGAATTTGGTATTGAAACAGGAGTTGATACTTTTGTTTCAATACCTGTAGGTACTGAATGTATTAGTGATGTGGGGGGAGTATCTAACTATATTTCTGCAACATCAACTAGAGGAGCAATAACCCTGAGTACAGAGATTGCTGATAATCTTGATAATGGTGTGGTTGCTGTTAAACTCCATTATAAATATGGTTCAGACTGGGACAGTATCTATGAAAATGATTATTTAATACTTCAACAGGCGCCAGGTACACATCCAGTTATAGTAGGTTTAGATTCTACTTTTGGAATGTTGCCTGATTCTCCAACCAATTTAATTGAAGGCTCACCAGCTGGATATTGGGTTACGGATTCAAGCGGAGGGGCAACTATAGGAGTTAATAATCTTTATGATACTTCCGTTGTATTAGGGAAAGTGATAAATGATGTGGATGGGGATTATAGTACATATGACGATATGATATACGGGACTATTTCTTTTGTTTCATTAAATTTTATGGATTCAGATTTGATGGAATCTCTAGATAATATTTTTAATAGCATTACAATGGAACAAGCAGGAGCTGAAAATTTCACACTAGGTCTTGATACGACTACAGCATCTGGAATTGAATACTTATCAAATATGGGAGCAAGTGTATCCTTGACCAGTCCTTACTTTGAAGGGAAAGACCTTACAGCAGATGCATTTACTACTTTGTCAGTTGATGATGTAATGGGAGGAGAGGTATCTAATCAATCATTTGTAGATGCTACTTATTCATTTGATGTAACTCATTTCTCTGATTATGAGGTAGAGCTCACATACTATTATTATAGCGGAACTACATCTACTTCAGGCGTGGCTATAACGCTTCTAGATCGCTATTTGGATGAAATAGATGGTTATTCAACCATAAGCGATGAAGAAGGTAGTTTTGAAATAACAGGCGTTCCAGCAGGCAAATACTATCTTGGATTTGTAGGGGCTGTGGAACATGAATATTCTTCTGCTCTAACCCCAATGTGGGACACTGCTCAAGATGGAAATGTTTCTGATAGAGATATAACAATGCTTCCATTTGGAGAATATACATTCACTATTACTGATGGTAATGGGGACCCTATAGAAGGTGCTGAAATTGTTTTTGATACTTATAATGACAGTAATCTTAATTCTTATCAAGGTATCGATGCAGTTACTGGGGAAGATGGCACAGTAACTACTAGTGCGATATTAGGAGGGGCTTATAAGATAATCAAAGATGGATACAAGACTGTTAAAGGTAATGTGAGCAATACTAATAAAACGCTTATGAAACTATCTTATCTCACACTGACTGCAGATAAAACAACTGACATCGATTTTGATGAAGAAGTGACTTTTACTGCAACGTTGGAAGATTCGGATGGAACTGGAATTTCAGGACAATCTATTACTTTTACGGGATATATTGACGGAATTTATGGAACACTTTCTGACACAACTGACTCAGACGGAAAAGCATATTTTACTGGTTCAGTTACCGGTGAAGATGTAGATTATTATGATTATGAGGTAAGTTTTAGCGGCGAAGATAATTACTACTCAGCGACGCCAGTTGGTGCACCAATAGTGGTGGGAGTTTCTGAAACTCCACTATCCATTACCACTGCTGAAGAGCTTGCTGCAATAGGTGATACAGATGCTAGTTGTGCAGGCAACTATATTTTGGCTAACGATATTGATTTGACAGATTATATTTCAGCTAACGATGGCGACTGGGACTCCATTGATGAATTTTGTGGCGTGTTTGATGGAAATGGTAAAACAATAACTGGACTATCTGGATATTATCCACTTTTTAAAGATATTTACGCACCAGCAGTTATTAAAGACTTCGATATTGAAGTCCTTCCTGGGGAAAATGAGGATGATTTTGATGATACCGGCATATTTGCTGATGAAATAGGATATGAAGACGAGGGTCCTGTAACAATAGAAAATATAAATATTTCAGGCTCTACATACAATGACAGTAACAGTTACGGTACTACAGCTGGTTTTGCTTCAGGTGTTTACGGTATTGCAACAATATCTGATTGTCATGTAGATGTAGATATTATAACAACTGAATTGGATGATTATTATTCAGGTGGTTTCATGGGATTTTCTGGTGGAAATGGTTCTGAATATTCTGATACAACGGATATTTTAATCGAGAATTGCAATTTCACTGGCAGTTTCAACGGTGGAGATTCCAACACACCTGTGTATAGTGATGAATATGCTGTTCGGGGTGGCTTTATAGGTGATAATAATATTGGAAGCGTAATAGAAAATTGTTATGCTAATATTGACATGTATCTTGATACTTCAGGTTACGGCGGAGAAAGTCGTTTTGGAGGTTTTGCTGGAAGAAATGCAGGTTCGATTTTAGAAAGCTATGCTACGGGAGATTTAAAAGTAATCAATAATGATGCTTCTGATGTTGAAGATACCTTTGTAGGTGGTCTTGTTGGAAGAAATGTTGGTACTGTTGAGAATTGCTTTGCTAACATGGATATAACAGTTGAAGCTGAAGGTGGCGGAACTATTGGTGGATTAATTGGTTCTGATACTAGAAAATCGTTGATAAATAGCTATGCTACCGGAACAATCAATGCAGTGGCTGACAATGAAGATGATATATATATTGGCGGTATAATTGGTAGCGTTATGGTTAAATCAAGTTTTTGGGATGACTACGATGAAGCAAATGCAAATGAGCCATCGGTGTTCGAAAACTTATCTAACACATACTATAACAGTGATATTGCTGATGTAGGAATTGGCGCTATTTATGATTATAATGCAGAAGAATATTATCTTGTATACGATGAGGATGGCGAGGCAGAGTCAAAAGATGCTTCAACTATGAAAACAAAATCCTTTGCAAGTACTTTAAATAATGGCCAGAGTCCAGCAAAATGGAACAGTATTGTAAATAGCAATGTAAATGGTGGTTATCCAGTTCCATTATGGGTAAGTGTTACTGCCCCGTATTCTGGAAGCAGTAGTAGCAGTGTAGCAACGTATACAGTTACATTTAATACAAATGGAGGAATACCTATTGATTCCTTAACAGGCATTATAAAAAATGCTACAATCTCAAAGCCAGCTAATCCTATAAATCGTGGTTTTGATTTCGCAGGATGGTTTACAGATTCGAATTTGACAAAGGAATTTGATTTTTCCAGCAAAGTCACATCAAGCATAACACTTTATGCCAAATGGACTCCAATGGTTCCAATGGGAGGTATTGGCGGGTCACTGTACTTTACTGATGTAACTGCAACAATGTATCCATGGGCAATAGAAGCTATTGATAATCTAGGTTTTGATGGAGTTGTGAACGGCATAGGCAACAATCTATACGGACCATCGCTTAATATTATTCGTGGAGATTTCATTTTAATGAGTGTGAGAGGTTTTAATTTACAGTCAGAAGAATCCAACAATTTCACTGACGTACCTTCTGACAGCTATTATAGAGATGCCATAGCCGTGGCAAAGGCATTAGATATAGCCAAAGGTGATGGAATAAACTTTAATCCTCAAGGAGACCTTACGAGACAAGATGCTATGGTACTTGTACATCGTGTTCTTGAGTTTAAGGGAATGACACTTACTAGTGGAAGCGCTTCAGATTTAAGCATATTTACAGATGTATCTAATGTATCGGATTATGCAGTAAACGCAGCTTCAACTTTGGTTAAAGCTGGTATAATTAAGGGGGATGGTGCTTATCTCAATCCGAGAGCTAGCTTATCCCGTGCTGAAATGGCAGTGATTCTTTATAGAGCCCTTCAGTTTGAATAAATATATCGGTCAACTAAAATAAATAAATAAATAAATTATAAGAGGCTGTTGCACTAAAAATTAGTGTAGCAGCTTTTTTAGAAGTAGAAGTTGAATGTGGCTGGAAATCAGAGAAGAGCATAGTAATATGTGTAAGGATAGCACAGAATTTGTGAAGTTCATAAGATTGTACTTAGTCGTATGTAGTTTAATACTATTTGCGATTTTATAATATGATTTTTAGATGAAGTTACATAATTAATCTAATGAAGATAAATCGAATTTCGTTCTAGAGTTTATTAACTATGGATATATATGGGATACATTGTTTAACAGAGAAAGGCTGTATTGAAATGGGGTAAATAAAAATAATTATTTAATTCTTTGAAGTTTTGGGGGGGAAGATATAAGTGATAGAAAGAAAAATAAGAAAGATACCTTTTTCGCCACCAGATATTAATAATACAGAAATACAGGAAAGTTTTAATATATTAATTATTGTTTCAAATAATGCGGTAATTCATTTAGCTGTTTAAAATTGGATTTTATTGACTTAAATTCATAGATATGTTAACATTATAAGCGAATTGTATATATATAATGTTTGCACACTCTAAATGCATGTATTTAGAGAATTGGGTGAAATACTATACAGGATTTATGGCAAAAAAAGAGAAAAGGAAAATGTGTAATAATTAATATATTATACAAGTTTTACTCATGCAAAATATACCAAAGTTATTTTCATTTATGTTTTTTATTGCTTTTATAATTTATATTATATTTGGCATTTATGTAATGGCTATTAATAATAAATTAAAATTAAACAGGATTTTTTTTGCTGTTTGTATTTCTTTAAGTTTATGGGCATGTGGCTTTGCATTTTCAATTGCAGCAATTAATACTGAAACTTACGTGTTTTGGCATAGAATTTCTGCCTTAGGATGGTGTTCTATTTATGGTATAATGCTGCATTTCGCTTTGATATTAACCGAAAGTAGAGTACTTAAATGCAAATGGATTTATACAATAATATATTTACCAGCAATTGTTTTTACATATGCTTTTGCTATTTCTTCAAGTATTGTTAAAGTTGAATACACATATTTAAATACAATATATGGTTTAATAAATATTCCTACAAATAATTTGTGGGATAAATTATTTCATTTGTATTATTTCATCTATATGGTTACATTTATTTTTTTAATAGTTCAATGGGGGAAAAAATCTTCTGTTAAAAACATTAAAAAGCAATCAAGGCTAATAACATATTCTGTGGTTTTAGCTTTTTTTGTTGGAACTTTAACTGATGTTTTAGCAAATGCTTATTTACCAATTGTTTTGCCTCAAATAGCTCCAATTATTATACTAATTCCAATTTCAGCAATGCTTTATTCAATAAGGTATTATGGCCTAATGAATAGGAAAATAATAAGTAAAGAAGAATCCGTTTTAAATTATGGCACTAGAAAACAAGTTTATAATATAATAATATCTTTTCTAATTTTCTGTGGATTGTTGAATATAGTATTGAAATATTATGTTAAAGATATTGAAATTTTGCCAGTATTGATTTCTAGCTGTTTCTTTTTTGTTCCTGCACTTATTATGCATATTACGAATAAATTTAAATTAGAAGAATATGCAAAAAACGATATAATTTTAATGTTTGTTTGTTTATTGATTCCAATTAATACTATTGTTTTTGTTGAATATGAAAGCTTAATAATTTGGACCTTTCCATTCTTATTTATTATAATTTTTATTTTGTTTAATGAGCGAAAAATGCTCATAGGTTTATCCATATCAATACTTTTAACTCAGCTAATGGTAAGTATAGCAAAACCCAATGGCAACATTACCATTGAGAGCTCATATTATTCAATACGTATTATATTGACTTTTATTGCAATAGTTTTGGCTTTCTATGTTAATAAGATTTACAGATTTCGATTGAAAGAAAATGCAGACCAGATATACGTTCAAAAGCTAATAGCAGAAATTTCTTCTGAATTTCTTGCCATCAATAGCTTGAATGTTGATGAAAAATTACAAGTCATGTTAAAAAAGGTTGGTAAATTTTTCGGAGCAGAAAGAACAACTGTATCTTTGCTTGATGTTGAAAAAAATGCAATTGCTACAACTTATGAGTGGCTTGACAAAGAAATAGCATTAGAAACAGGTACAGTCAAAGATACCACTAAGAAGTTATCTTCTTGGCAGATGAATCAAATTAAAAGTAACATACCTGTATATATAAGAACTTTAGAAGAACAGTCTGAGGGAGCATGCGAAAAAAAGCAAACTATTTTACATAAAAAATCTGCACGTATGATTAATATACCATTTCGTTATAATGGAAGTGTACAAGGTGTCTTGGGTATTGAATCATTAAGACCATTAAAAAACTTGAGCGATAATAATGAAAGTACACTAGAAATTATATCTAATTTATTAGCAGACTATTTAATGAAAATTGAATCAGAAAAAAAACAGAATCACCTGACTTATTATGACCAACTAACGGGACTACCTAATAGTATCTTGTTTAGGGATAAGGTTAATTATGCAATAAATCAGGCGAAATATTTTAATGAAAACATAGGTATATTATATTTAGATATTGACTTCTTTAAAACGGTTAATGATACAAAGGGTCATGAAGGAGGAGATGAGCTCCTAAAAATTATTGCAGAAAAATTATTGGAATGTTATCATAAATTTGATACAGTAGCAAGATTTAGCGGAGATGAATTTCTGATTTTGCTTAATAACATTTCAAAAGAAGATGATGTTAATGAAATTACTAGAAATATTATGACTATGTTTAAATCACCGTTTATTATTAAAGGTCAAGAGTTTTTCGTTACCGCTAGTGCGGGAATTGCCGTTTATCCAGTAGATGGCAATAACACAGACGCTTTAATTAAAAATGCTGACCTTGCTTTGCGTATTGCAAAAGACAAAGGAAAGAATCAATGCTTATTATGCTCATCAAATATGAAGAATGAGGGTCTCAAAGTAATGGAGCTTTCAAATAGCTTGTATCGTGCTCTTGAAAAAAATGAACTATTACTTTATTACCAACCGCAAATTAATATTAAAACAGGAGAAATAGCAGGGCTAGAAGCATTGTTAAGGTGGGACAGCCCTAAATTTGGAATGGTTTCACCAGCAGTATTTATACCCATTGCTGAAAAGACAGGGTTAATAAATCACATAGGAGAATGGGTTATTAAGACGGCATGCATTCAAAATAAAGCATGGCAAGACATGGGATTAAATCCTGTTCGTATGGCTGTGAATTTATCGTTTATACAATTTCAAAATGTAAAATTAGTTGATGTGATAGAATCTATTTTAAAGGAAACAGGAATGAACCCAAAATACCTTGAAATAGAAGTTACGGAGAGCATTGCCGTTAAAGAAACAGCCTATGTAGTAGGTGTTTTAAATCAGCTTAAAAGACTTGGAGCTACTATTTCAATTGATGATTTCGGCACGGAATATTCTTCTTTGAGCCGCTTGAAAATGTTACCTATTGATAGGATAAAAATGGATATAGAATTTGTTAGGGGTATTGACGGAACAGCGAGAGACCAAGCATTTGCAGAAGTTATAGTAGACCTTACAAAAAAAATAGGGCTCAAATTAATTGCAGAAGGTGTAGAGACCGAAACACAGCTTGAATTTTTACGTGAGAGAATGTGTGATGAGGTACAGGGGTTCTATTATTTTAAACCCATGCCTGCAAAAGATGTTGAAAAGATTTTATAATATAAATTTTGTGATAACAATATTACAGCAGAGGTGCTACAAATGAAGATAATTAAAAATAAATACGATTTTAAATTTAATATTCCATCTGTTTTGCAGGCCATAGCAGAGGAAGATAACCCAGATGTGATTGAAAAATATGAAAATATTACGGTTAGTATGTATGCATCCATTCTGCTATACTTCGCTGCTATATCGAATTTTTTAGTTAGATACTATGTATTAGAACACAACTTTAAAATAAGCATATTAACAAGTTTAATATTTTTGTTTATTGGAATAGCATTTGATATTTCAGTTAGAGTAAATATTAAAAGTAGAACTATGACTTTAATTATTTCAATTCTATCTTTTTTTACTTCAATGTTTATATGTATTATATTCTATGATATTATAGGTCCTGCAGTATGGACAGCTGTATTTATTCAGCTTTTGCTTGCCCTAGTACGTGTTACAAGCCATATGTTGTATTTTATTTCATCTGCGGTAATTTTGTCTAATATTTATATTCTATTTAATTCCTATTATACTAGTGATTTTAGCAAAAATTACATATACTATATAGTTCAAATGGTATTGTTTGTAGTAATATTTATAATTTCTGCTGGGGTCCATAAAATAAATGTGGACCGATATAAAAAAGTTAAAAAGCAATTTAAAGAAGTAATAGAAAACAAAAAAAGTATTGAGTGTTTATATGATAAAGTAATAGCATCTGAAGAAAAAAACAAGCACCTGGCTTATCATGATAGCTTAACATCGTTACCTAATCGCATGTTCTTGTCAGAAAAACTCAATAATGATATATTTAGGTCGAAACAAAACGAAAAACTCCTTGCTGTCATTTTTTTAGATTTGGATAATTTCAAAATGGTGAATGATAGTATGGGACATACAATTGGTGACCAATTACTGATAAAAGTATCTGAAAGACTTGTCCATACAGTTCGCGAATGTGATACAGTTGCTAGAATTGGTGGTGATGAGTTTATTATCCTAATTAATGATGTTGAGGATGTGGATTCCATTGGAAATATAGCGGAGAAAATTCTTACAAGTTTGCAACAAGCAATCATACTGAGAAACAAGGATTTCTTTGTTACTACTAGCATGGGTATTTCTGTGTATCCTTTAGATGGGAAAGATGCAGATACGTTAATTAAAAACGCTGATATTGCAATGTATAAGGCAAAAGAATACGGGCGTAACCAATTCGCATTTTGTAGTGAATCAATTAAAAGCAAAGGTATAGATAATATGAAAATGAGCAACCTTTTATACCGGGCAATTGAAAGAAATGAGTTAGAAGTATATTATCAACCGCAAGTTAATTCGAATTCCGGAAAAATAATAGGATTAGAAGCATTGTTGAGATGGAATAGTACCGAGCTTGGAATGGTCATGCCAGAAACATTTATTCCAATTGCTGAAAAAACAGGTTTGATTATTTCTATTGGAGAATGGGTTTTACGGACTGCATGTAATCAGAATAAGGATTGGCAGGATTCTGGATTATCTAGGATTCCTGTAGCAGTAAATGTTTCTATTAGGCAATTTGATAGTCGTAAAATATTTAATCAAGTTCAAGATATACTAACTCAAACAGGTTTGGACCCAAAGTATTTAGAACTTGAAATTACAGAAAGTGTTGCAATGAAAGAATCAGGTTACATTATTGATACTCTAAATAACCTTAAAAATCTAGGAATTTTTATTTCCATAGATGATTTTGGTACAGCATATTCATCTTTAAGCAATTTAAAAAGATTGCCTGTTGATAAAATTAAAATTGCAATGCCGTTTATTCATGGTATTGATGTAAGCAATAAGGATGAAGCAATAACTAAAGCTGTTATATTAATGGGTAAAAGCATGGGACTTCGGGTTATTGCAGAAGGAGTTGAAACAGAGAATCAACTTTCGTTTTTAAATAAGCGCATGTGTGATGAAATACAAGGTTTCTATTATTTTAAACCCATGCCTAAAAGTGAAGTAGAAAAATTATTGTAATTGAAAATGTTTCTGTAATTATTCTCAATTTTTGTTTTCTTTTTTAATAATAATTCCTGGACTAATTACAGAAGACCCATATTTTTGGCGGAGATTATGAATAGTATTTTCAATGTTCTCCATTTTATCTGATTTGCTAGCATTGTTTTCTTCATTAATTATAGTAGGTAGTTGGAATAATGACATTTGTTCAGAGTTATAATTTTCATCAAATCCACTGAGACTTATGCCGATTAATCGTATAGGTTTATTGTTCCAATTTTTTACTAAAAGCTCTACTCCAGCAGTATAAATATCTTTAAAAAGGAAGGTAGCAGGTATTGTCATTTGCCTAGTTGTACTTTTAAAGTCTGAATATTTAATATTAATTTGTACTGTATGACCCTTTTTACCATATTTTCTTGCAGTCATACCTACTTCATCAGAAAGCTTAAATAAAATGGCTTTTGCATATTCTATGTCTGTAGTATCTCGTGGCAATGTAACAGATCTTCCGATTGATTTTATATCACTGTCCTGGTTAGGCGTTACTGGAGATGTATCAATACCGTTTGCTAACAAAGATAATTCAACACCTCTCTTCCCGAAATTTTCAAACAAATATTTTTTTTCAGTTAATGCCAAATGTTCTATAGTTGTAATTCCTTTGCTTTGTAGCTTTTGTGCCGTTTTTTTACCAACACCATACATGTAGTTCACTGGAAGGGGCCACATCTTTTTTTCTATGTCCTTTTTCCAAAGCTCAGTTATACCAAGTGGTTTTTTCATTTCTGAGGCCATTTTGGATAAAAATTTATTTTCAGATATTCCAATAGAACACCATAGACCTAGTTCAATTTTTATTTGTTCCATAATATTGCTTGCAGATTCTAAGGGCTTACCGAAAATTTTATCACAACCAGTCATGTCAAGCCATGCTTCATCTATGCTATTTTGTTCAATAACAGGAGTATAAGATGAAAAAATTTTCATAACTTCTTTAGATTTTTGTTCATAGAATTTGTGGTCTGGAGGAATAATAATCAAGTTTGGGCAAAGTTTTAAAGCATCCCCAACAACCATAGTTGTTTTAATCCCATATTTTCTTGCTTCATAATTGGCAGTTAGAATTATTCCTGTACGATTTATGGGGTCTCCAGCAACTGCAGCAGGTCTACCTTCTATTTCAGGGTGCCTTGTAAGCTCACAACTTATAAAAAAAGCATTCATGTCAACTAAAAAAACAACTCTTTCCATTTCTTCCACCTGCCTACTAAATTAATATATTGAATCATGTATTCTGTGTCACATTCTTTAAGTCTTGTTAATACAAGTAATGTATCTGCTTTTTCAAGGTAGAATTCTTTAATAATATATGTTCATTTATGCTAATTCTTTTTACTGAATTTAGTAACCATTAAAATTTTCTATTAGCATTATATCACTTTTAAATTGTTTTGTCTCCACTTGGTCAACGGTTACACAATAAATAGTCCCCCAAATGACTATTTCTATAAGAGTACCCCAAGATTCACAAGGGCTTCAATATCTTAGAATAAATCATTGAATATATGGGGTATAACTGTTATAATTAATATTGATTCCAATAGGATAATACTAAGGATAGAATTAGGAGCTAATGATGAACGAAAATCAAAATAACACGCAATATTATGAAGATGAAATAGACTTAAGGGAACTTATTATGGCTTTATGGAAAAGAAAAAAAATGATAATAAGTCTTACTTTAGTATTTGCAATATTTGCAGGTATGTTCAGCATGTTTGTACTATCACCTGTTTATAATACAAAATTGGACATGGTTATAAGCATGCCTGAATCTTATTCAACTAGATATGGAGAATATAAATTACCTATTACTACCAACGACCAGTACATAAACTTAATTACTAGTAATGATGTACTAATAAATACTATAAAGGATATGGAATATTCAACAGAAGAAGTATCTATTGAAAACTTGAAGGAAAGAATTGCTGTAGATAAAGGTGATACGAAGACAAATGCTGTTCAGAACAGTTTCGCAGTGACAGTTTCTGCTAATAATCCTGAGGAAGCATTGAAATTAGCACAATCATTATATGATAATTACATTGAATTTATTGACGCAATGACTAAGGAAAGAGCTGTTAGCTATTTCTTTAACAATTACAACATGCAAATAAAAGCTTTAGAAAATTCGCTAGATAGCACTACAGAAATTTTGAAATTAAATGAAGAATTATTGGCTGAAACACCTCAAATAATTGCAAAAGGAGAGGCTAATATAGAAATTGAGACACAACTCACATCAAATAGTGATTATGTAGTTCCGGTTGATACGGTTAATCCAAATTATCTTAAAATTGAAAGTGATATAATCAATAATAAACAGTCCATAAATGGCATTGAAAATGACATTAGGATGAATAATCAGTATTTAGATGAACTTAGTTCTGAAAAAGAAACTTTAAATAAATATTACGAAACTGGACGAGCTGAAAAACTTGAGTCAAGTGTCATAGGTGTTGTGGAAACTAGTATTTATTTGCCATCACCTCCAATAGCACCTACTAAGAAAACAAGTCCAAGCAATGCTTTAAATACTATTATTGGTGCTGTAATTGGTGGGATGCTTGGAGTTATGGCTGCATTGGTAATGGAGTATTGGTTTAAAGAGGCTAAATAAAATTACATTGAATGAAAAGATGATTTCTGATAAAACAGAAATCATCTTTTTATTATTGAGAGTTTATAATATTTAAATTCTTATACTTTTGTTTTCCTAGCCATTGGATCGGTAATCATCTCATATCCTCCAGCACTTGCTATTGTTATCATAATTGCATTAATAATCATTAAAACGATATCTTTCATTTCAGTGCCCTGTTTAGCAAAGATAAATGTAAGAATTAATGCAATTATAAAACTGTAAAGCCTTACAAATGGTTCGCCCAGTTTGTTTTTTATTAAGGATTTTGTGAATTGAACAATTAACATAACTGCTCCGGTTAAGCCAGCAAAGGTGGTTAAAACATCCACGGTCATAAAATCATTGAACATAAAAATTCCCCCTATTTACACTTTAGTAGATTATATGCTGAATTTATGTGAATATGATAACATTGAGGTTCCAAGGTATTAATAAAAGTAAATTAGTTTTACCATAATTCTGACATAATTTTAGTTTATATTGTAAATACAGAATAAATGAAAGGGGTTGTAAATATGATGATAATTTTAGTTTTGATTATAGGTTTTGGCATTTATTATATTTATAAGAACAATACTGTCTTAGACAATGATAATAAGGAAAACAACGCTGAGGATATATTAAGACAAAGGTATGTAAATGGAGAAATTGATGATGAAACATTTGCAAGAATGATTAAAGTTATAAAAAAATAATTAGGAGGAAAATTAAATGATGAATTATAGAGGTTTTTCAGGAATTAGAAATTTTCATGATTTTGGAATGGGACATGGTTATGTACACGGAGGTATAATACCAATGATTATTATGGCAGTATTAGTTGTTATTATTGCTGTAGTCATATTTAAGAAATTTAATAAGAAGCACATAAAAAATGCATCTATTGAAGAACTTAACATGAGGTTTGCAAAAGGTGAAGTAACTGAAGAAGATTATAAAAGAATGAAAAATGTTTTAAAGTATTAGAATACAATTGCAAATAGACAAAAATAAGAGCTTTATGTTATAATAGCAACGAGGTGAAAATATGGAATACAATATTTTAGTTGTTGAGGATCAAAAGGAAATAAGCGATATTGTTTCAAAATATCTTGTTCAGGAAGGATATATTTCACATGTAGCTAAAGATGGTTTTGAAGCATTAGAATATTTCAACAATCATTCAATACACCTCGTTGTTTTAGATATAATGATGCCAGGCATAGACGGGTTTGAGGTTTTGGAAAGCATACGCAAAATATCAGATGTACCTGTGATAATGTTGACTGCAAGGCAAGCTGAATCTGACAGATTAAAAGGTTTTGATACAGGGGCTGACGATTATGTTGTTAAGCCCTTTAGCGTAAGAGAGCTCATAAAGAGAATCAAGGTGTTATTAAAGAGAGTATACAATGGAACAGATGAAATTATATATAAATATAAAAATTTAAGCTTACATATTAAAAGCATGAAGCTTTATAAAAATAATGAAGAAATAATCGTAACTTCTGCAGAGTACAGGCTGCTCTTAACAATGTTTAAAAATATGGGGCAGGTGTTGACTAGGGATCAATTGATTAATCTTTCATTTGGTTCTAATTATGATGGTTATGATAGAAATGTAGACAGTTACATAAAAAGAATAAGACAGAAAATAGAAGACGACCCCAAAAACTCGCAAATACTTGTAACTAAATATGGAAGTGGTTATGTTTTTGGAGGTGCAGAAAAATGACAATAAGAAGGCAATGGCTTATAGTATTGATTTTCATTGCTATTTTAACCATAATTGTGAATTCAGTAGTTTTAGGTTTTTTAATGAACAAATATTTTGTGGGATATTCAATAGAAAATTATCAGAAAAGCTTTGGAGAGATAGTAGATTACTCTAAAAATGCATTAACTGATGAAAACTTGACGGAGAAACAAATTGAGACACAGTTAGAATCATACCTGGATGACCCAATAATTAGAATCAAACTATATGATTCTAATGGAATAATTATTGCAGATGTAGCTAATAATTCCAATTTGGATAATAAAATGATGAGAAGCAAGATGATGGACAACATGATGGGAAAACCTTCCGAAGAGGTAGATTCAGAAGATATATTTGATGATTCTGGGAAAACATTGGGAAAACTAAATATTATAAAATATAGCTCAGTAGAGAATTCCATGTCTACAAGAATGTATAATATTGCCTTGTTTTCAAACAGCTTTCTATCCTTGAGAATTCTTTTAATATTTGTTGTAATAATTGGGTTAATCATAAGCAGAAAAATGAGTAAAGATTTAACAAATATAACAACTCTTGCCCTTGGCATTGAATTAGGCAATGAAATTAATATTAAGCCGTCTAATGTAAGGGAGATTAGAACCATACAAAATAGTTTGGAAACACTTAACTCAAGATTAAAGTTAAAACAAAAG
>JBGUET010000017.1:0-16567 GCA_041821225.1 Sedimentibacter sp. | reverse complement strand
CCTATTGTTATATAGAAGTGCATTTTTAACGTATATTCTTCATGATCACGCATTAACTGATTAAACCATCTTTCAATGACACGATAGGCTTTTTGCATGAAATAGTAATCAATATTCTTTGCTTCAATATCTTCCTTTGCATTTTCTTTTATATTTTCAAGATACTCTTTGCTTCCTTTTCTAGTAGCATATTCAATGCTATATGTATCTCCGCTTAAAAATCTTTGGATTATCATTATAGTAGTTAATCTTTGCTGCCCATCTATTACTTCACATCTTTCATCATTACGTTTTATTACGATTGGTTGAAGACAATAAAATTCTCCATCCTTTTTATTTGATTTATGCATAAATTCATATATATCTTCAAGCAAATCAATTACCTGCTTTTCATCCCATCTATAACCTCTTTGATAAGAAGGAATATAAAATTTTTCTTTAATTAATTTATTAATCTCACGCATTTCGATTAAATTATTCATTATACCTCCACCATATTAACCTGCATGTATATAATTCCGTTTACTAATTATTCTTTGGTTGATAATAATTAATAATAACAGTCATCAAATTCTTGTGCCATTATTGCTTTACTAATAATGGTAGGTGATATATCCCAATAATACTTTTCTGCCTTTCTGACCGTGACATATTAAAAGCACCTCACTTGTACTATCATATTAATTCAAAAAGATAAAATAGTCTTATAAATATTGTATTGTTTTTCCATTAAATGAAAATGTATATAGTGTTCAAATGGCAAAACAGATGAAACGTCCACCTGTCCTGTAAACTCTCCAATATATCATTTTGCTAAATATTCGAATATGAACCTTTAATACAATTCTCTTCTTCATAACTTTTAATTGTTTTTACAACATTTTCAATATATTCTTTTGCTGATTCTTCTGTTGCATACCACACATTTGCTCTGCCGAAACCATAATTTCTTCCTTTCTTTTGTGCTCTCGCTGCTGCCCATTTATTTTTATTTCTTTCAGCCTCAGGCAAAAGAACACAATCATTTATATTTGCTACAACATTAAAAGAATGTTCATAAGTACTATTTTCTTCATTTTCTAATTCAATAATTTGATAATTTCTGTATACTATAGCATTTTTATACCATCCTACAATCTTAGAACAATTTGTTAATGATGTTGCACACCATACTACCAAAACATCATCTACAAAGTCTTCATTTGTTAAACTCTCGCACCCCTGAATTTTTTCTATATGTAATTGATTTTGCTTTCCAACCTTAGAGCATTTAGTTTCAAAAGATCCTAGAAAAAATTTTTCATTTGATGATAGGTAGTCATGATTTTCAAATATAATTGGTAAAAAGTTGGTACTTTCATTAGCATCACTATTCTCTTCTACATAAGACCCTCCATGAATTGGTATATCTCCATCACAGGTTCCTCGATAGAATTTCATCCATGCAATGTTACAAAATAGAATTTTCATCTATATTCTCCTAAAAAAGTATTGTTTATATTACTCAAAGCTTTTGTTATAATCTTATGGTTTTTTAACTTTTGTTTTCCAAGGGACAGCCTTTAAAATCAACCTAAAAAAGCCCGTCCCTTTTGGTTACTTTGATATGCTACTTACCAAAGCTCATCTTATACAGTTCATTTGCAATTTTTTGTTTAATCTTTCATATTTATAATCAAGTATTTTTCTTGCTTCACGATTATTTAAAGTAAATTTTGATTTATTTTTAATTAGAGCTAAAACGTTTTTCTTATTAATTTCAAGTGACTCTTTATAAAATTCTGTATTACCTATAACTTTTAACTGTAACAGTTTATTTTCAAAATACATATTTTTGTACTAAATTTAATTAAATAACATGCTACAGTTATTATAAAGAGACTATCTCCTTCTTTCTTGTCTCCATCAAGGAATTTAACTTTGTATATATCTCATCCTTTTTTTGCTTTATACTTTCAGGTAAATCATAGAATTCAATTACCAATTCTATATCTCTTTTTACAATTTTGCTGAATTTTATATTCAAATCAAATATATTTTTTTTCTCAACTTCAGCCCTCATCTTATAATTCATAAGATTGTTTGATTCAAACCCAACTTTCGTTACATTCAGCTTAATTTCATTGTAAATTCTTGCAGAGATCAAACCATTATACAGATTGTTGAAATTTGTGAAGCACCATACAAAATCTTTAATATAGTCAAAATTAATATCTTCAAAAGTTCCAAACTCGTAATAATAATTAGAATCCGTTACTATAATGTTATTAGAATCGAACTTCGTGTCAGCTCCTACTGTTTTGTTTTTTATATCTAAATTATTTGAAATTTTTTTATTTTTCTCTTCATAATCTCTTATATTAATTTTTATGGATTTTGCTCCTAGCATTTTGGAAAAATTAGTTTGCTCAAGCATCATATCATTTGATAGTATTGCATCAAATTCATTTACTGGAACTATTGTTTTATTTAAATATGGATGTCTTGTGTAAACCTCTGGCACCCTAATTAAGCCATCATTAATGAGTTTTAACCCATATTTTTTAACCTCGCCAGGGGAAATTGTCCAAATTCTTCTTTTGCTTTCTTCCTCATAATTGTATATGAGGTTACTACTGTTGTATGTAACAGAATATATAAGTGGACTTAATTGACATTTGTAACGAACTGTTTTTTTATACTTTTGTAAAGCAGCATCACCAAATTTCATAATATATGAAAATCCAATCATTAAAACTGCAGCATCATCAAGATAACCAATTACTGGAATCAAGTCTGAAATAATATCAATTGGATTAATAAGATATGCCAGTGCTGCGGCAGCAATAGCCTTTGGCATAAAACCAACTTCTCTATCTTTAAGAATATTTATAAAAACAGTTATAACCTCTGCAATTTTCTTTAAAGGCTCTTTTTTTAATAATTTTTTAATTTTCCCTTCATCACTTAAAATACGTTTGATTTCTTTTTCGTCAACGCCTTTGATGTCATTATCTAGCCTATTAATATACTTATCATCCTCTGGAACCAAAACTCCTCCACAGTTAGGACAAGTGTATGTCAAAATTTTATTTGCCCTGATCTTTACATCACAGTCTGTACACTTAAAATTCACAATTTTGTCATTCATATTTTATTCTCCTTTTGATTTAAGGTAGTGTCAACTTGACACTCCTGTTTTCTTATTAAAACCGTTTATTTTGAAGAATTACCTGTTTTCAATTAAAACTGAAGTAACTACTCAACAAAAGTACAGAAATGATTAACGATTGTTATGTCTTAAATTATAAGTATATATTATCATAATTACTTATTTGCTGAACATGTCGCATTCATTGCGACATGTTCATTATATCGCTTGTACTATCAGCTCTACACAAAGATAATATGTGCAAGTTATAATAGTTCTAGGTATTAAGACATGGGTACGTTTTATCTGTCTTTTAAAATTGTCATAAGCCACAAAGCTATTAACATTCCATTTAGCAAGAAAATAAATAAAAGTAAAAATTTCTTGTCTTCATTCCTATGAATTTACATAAACATTAGCTTTTTAGAAGGACCTTTTCAGCAATCTAAACAAGAAAATTCAAACGTCTCCTAAGCTTCATATAAATCAAAATCTGCGTGCAATTCCTCTCTACGTCCTTGCCCCCCAAAAAGCACAGATCATATAATCTTCATTGACTTCCCCTTTGGTATATTTTTGTTATTTCCAAAAGCTCATCTTAAACATTTCATTTACTATTTTTTTGTTTAAGCCTTTATATTTATAATCAATTGATTTTCTTGCTTCATGATTATTTAAAGTAAATTTTGATTTATTCTTAAATAGAGCTAAAACACTTTTCTTATTAATTTCAACTGCCTCTTCATAGAATTCTGTATTACCTATAACTTCTAAAGGAACTCTTACAGTTGTTTCAGCAACAATATATGGATTTAAATTGTTAGTATCCATATAATTTATTTTTCTGTAAATAGGACCTTCGAAATCCAGATTTTCAATGACCTTTTCTTCATATTTTTCAGATAATACTCGTCCTTCTTTTTTTAACTGTTTGTATTCATTACTATTTTTAATAAAATCTTTATAGCTTTTATTTATTTCTTCTTTAGATTTCTCCACAAACATTTGACTTAATCGTTTTTTCTCTTTCTTCAATCCAAAAGTTTTTGTATTAATAATTTCTGCAAACAATTCTTCATTAATTTGTTTTAACGTATTTTCTGTCAGATTATTTAAATATTCACTATATAATGAATATGGCAGTCTTGATATATGATCCATAATATTATGTACTGCCTCTAAATAATGAAATACTATATAGTCCGAATCAACTAATAAATAATTATCATCATTTTGCTGAATATCTTTTATACAATCTTTGCAAATAGCACCATCATGATAATAATATCCTTCATTTTTGAAATCATAATCTGCTGGCATAAATTCCTCGTTAAGTTCTCTCTGCTGCATAACACTTGCATCACCAATTTGAGTTTGAACATTTCCGCCCACATATTCAATAGTTACTAAGTTATCGCAGTTTAAACAATGAATCATTTTGCCTCTAATATTTAAAAATGACATTTGCTTGTATCCCCCAATTATATTTCATCTATTTAAAAACCATTGCTTTACCTAAATTTCAAAACATTTTCTTAATTAATTTAAATATATCAAACGAAGTTTTATTATAAACCTTATTGTAAACATATTTTTTAGGATTTCTTATCCATCCATATCCCCTAGGCATTTTTAGACCTGCTCTATGAACAATTTGCCTTTTTATACTTGTTCTAGCAGATATTCTTTTCATAAGACTAGGTTTTCTAATTCCAAATTTCATATTATCTTCCTTTTTCATAAGCACAAATTATATTTATATAATTTCATAGTTTCCAATAACTTCCCTGCAATAGGCAACAAACTCGTCCTTAACATCATCAGGGGAAATTATTTTAGCCTTGTTTCCAAACTGGAATATCCAGCCGTAAAACGGTGGACTTATTTGAACTTTTATATATGCAATAAAATTATTTTCATCTGATTTTTGAATTATTATATTTTCTCCGAAATGGTCTATTACTGCTCCTAAAAGCGAATTATCAAACATGACCTTTAAGTTTGCTTCCTGTCCTCCAAACATGCTAAAAACTTTTTTAACATATTCTCCAATATTTATTTGGTCATCTTGAACGGACCTTATATCTAAAATTTCTATATCTTCCATTTTGTCTACTCTAAAATGGGTAATGCCCTCGTGTTTTTCATAGTTTGAAATCAAATAATAGTTTTCATCGTCCCATGTTAAAGCAAGTGGGCTTACTATATATTTATTTCCATCATTTCTATATCTTTTTGTTTTGTTGATAGTATACTCAAAATATTTAAATGAAATTTGTTGATTTGTTCCAATGGCTTGATGTATTCGGTCTACATTGTAGTAGATTTTTTCATTCATTGTTTTTGCACGGCCTGCCACATAGACTTGTCGTTTTATATGTTGAGCATCGTGGTTACTTGTCAAACTCCCTATTTTTTTAATTAATTCTCTTGATTTCTTTTCAGTTATAAATTTTGAAGAAGCTACTGCATCTGCAAGAAGTTTAAGCTCTGGAAGTTCAAATGTTCTGCTGGCAACATAGTAATCATAAGTCCTTGCTTTTCGGCACAATATATCAATCCCGTAAGTTTTAAGGGATTCTAAATCGTCATAAATGCTTTTTCTCTCTGCACTTATGCCGTATTTTTCAAGTTCTAATATCATTTCAGGAACTGTTATTGTATGGTCTAGATCTGTTTTTTCTAAAAGAATTTTCATTAAGTATAATAACTTTAATTTTTGATTTGATGTTTTAGACATGCTTCCCCCATTATGAATATTATATGTGAAATCCCATTTTACCTTTTTCATATATTGCTCTTGTATGTGTTACTTCACCGTTTACAATTTCCTCTTTTATTTCTGCTTCCTTGTTTTCTTCCTCTTCTAGTAGTAATAGGCATATAACACTTTCATTGGTTACAAACAGCACTTGAGCAAACGATTCTTCTGGGAATAAGTCATAGACCCTTCCTCCGCTAAAAGTACCCTTAACCACCGTGTGAGTACTGTTAGAAACGTAACCTATTTTACCTATAAATGGCAGCTCTGCTCTTATAGCTTCAGAGTCATGTTCATTGTCAGGCTCCTTTACAAGCTTTATAATTCTACCTATTTCAAATGGCTTCATTCCATAATAAAATTTTGTTCCTGTTATTGTTACGAAATAATTTTTTTCCATTTATATTCACCTCTTAATTATATTTTACATTAACAGATGTACTATAAAACGGACAGTGCAAATTTAAACTTAATTTTAAATGAAATTCAAATATTTTTCCTTGCAACCACACTTCGAACCAACTTTATTTTTACAAAAAAATTCTCACTATCTTTATTTATGAAATATTTGTGTTGAAAGTAATATTAACAACTTAATCATTATAAGCCAAATATTTACATTTTTCAACATTTTAAATGTGATTTTTCTTTTTTTAAAGTGGAATTATTACTTTTAAATATTTAAGTTTATTTACTCAAATATTTTGTACTTTTATTTTTAAATTTTTCCAAAACAATTTTAATGAATACTCTCTAAACCTGTCTTTGCTGTTTTTAATTGATGAATTTTCAAAGTAGTGATACAATGAATTTATAAACGTTAAGTGACGTGTACGAGCGGCTGTTAAATAATCAATCTTTATCAGTCCAAATACATATCAAAAAGCGCAATTGCTTTTAATACAAATTCAAAATTACATTGGAGATGATTTTTTTGAAAAAAATTGATTGGAAAGTTAAATTAATATTTGTCTTTATTATTTCATCAATTGTAGTATACAGCATTCACTATTTGATTTTTAGAGATGAAGTCTACATATTTAGAATACTCATTGCTCAATTGGGATTTTTACCCTTATCTACTATACTTGTAACTTTTATACTAAATGAAGTACTCAGTAGACGGGATAAACATGAAATGATGCAAAAGTTAAATATGCAAATTGGATCATTTTTTAGTGAGGTTGGGAATGAATTACTTGGAATTATTTCTAAGGAAAGTACTGATTTATTTAAACGCAACGAAGAATTCATATTTACTAAAGCATGGACTGAAAATGAATTTAAACAGCTTTGCAATAAAGTTAAAAAGGAACATATAGATGTTGCACTTGATAGTAAAAAGATAATAGTTCTAAGGGATTTACTATTGTCTAAAAGAACATTTATGTTGTTTTTACTACAAAACCCTAATTTGCTTGAACATGAAGCTTTTACGGACATGTTGTGGTCATTATTTCATTTAACAGAGGAACTATCTAACAGAAAGAATTTGGAATCCTTAAGTACCAAGGACATTGAACATCTTTCTGGTGATGTGTCTAGAATGTATACGAATTTAATAATTGTATGGTTGAGCTACATAGAACATTTACAAAATGAATATCCATATTTATTTTCTTTAGCCATTAGGTCTAATCCATTTGATAAAAATGCTAAAGTTGAATTTTAATTTTCTTAGCATTTTTTCGAGCTGTAGAAAATTTTGTGTAAGCTAGAATAAATACTCTTTCTTTGAAAAGATACAAATGTAATAATTTGTAAAATCTAAGAAGGAGTATTTTTATTAAGTCTTTTTTTTTAAGGAATGACAACTAGAGATATAGCAGAACAAATAAAACACTTAATTTGCAATAAAAAACAACAGCATTCGACTTTTCATATGTCGAATGCTGCAATCAAAATTATATTTATATTTTTTTAACCCATATTTTTTAGAGGTTTCCCTAACTTAAGTTATAATATATATTTCTAACTTTTTCTGTATCTTTGTACTATATCTATATTCAAGACAGCATTTAAAACATAACATTGAATATTACACTAGCAAATATAAGTATAATTGCATTTCCTATACGTGATGATATCTGGGCATATGCCATCATATTCATACGATTACATGCACTTAGCACCGCAACATCTCCAGTACCACCAGCGTTTGCCATACACAAACCAGAAGCAACTCCAGCCTCAAATGGATAGAAACCCATGAGTATTCCAAACAATCCGCCACCTAACATAGCGCCCATAACAACTGCAAAACATATTAAAATATTGCTGATGCTTGTCAATGCAGTAATAAAAACGCCAAGATCAGTGTAAGCAATACCACAGGCAAACATTATTACAACAACAAATGCCGCAATAAAATATTTTTGTGTATATATAAGAGCCGAAGTTATATTATCAGGAATAACATTACCAACCTTTAGTGCAACTGTAATCAGTACTACATATGCAAATGTATGAATGCTAACGCCAAATACAGTTGGCAATATAATCTTATTAAACATAACAGCTAACATATAAATAGCAAAAATAATTATAAGACTGTTTGCTAAATCCGCTAATGTTGGCTTTCCATAAATCTTTTCTTTTTCTGTTGAATTTTTTTTATTCTTTATTAGCTCTCCTTCACCACTAAGTTTAGAGTTTCCAGCAACAACCTTACTAAAAAAAGCTGCAAACAATATTGCAAACAAGTTTCCAACACTCAACATTGCCATTGAAACTGAAAGATATTCATTGTAATCAACTCCAGTCATTGATGAAAACATCTCTGCAAGTGGCAATGCCCCTGCTCCAGAGCCACCACACATTATAGGAAGTACGTAATATGCAATTAAACGTGACGGTGTTACTCCAAATAAAAGTCCAATAGGAATAGCAAGAACAATAGAACCAATAATTGCAGCGATAATTGTAGGTATAAATTTTGCAACAGCATTTAGAAGTAACTTACGATCAATAGTTACAATGCTTCCTACAATAAGTACAATTATAAAAAGATTTAAGAAACCCATCGGTCCAATAAAATTGAAAATAGTATCTATTGTAGTTTGAGGTAAAAGTTTAAAATAAGTTATTGAAGAACCCAAAAATAATGTAACAATAACTCCACCGCCAAGATATGTATTGACAACTGGAATCTTATCTCCTACTACAAACGATATTAAACCAACCCCTAGACAAATTGCAAATGCACCAGTCATATCATCTGGTAATATTCCAAGTTTACTTGAAATAATAATTATTGCACATGATGCAATCCAAAGATAAACGTTCATTCCTATTACACTTGTTGCTTTTTCAGATTTTTTTTCAATAATTTTTTTCTTTTTGGTTTTTATATCGATCCCTACCATAAAAATTTTCTCCTTTAATATTATGTTATAATTTTAGTATTTTGTTTTACTTTCTATAAGTATGATTTTACTTTAACCTCCTATTTTAATAATTTTTACAGCATTAGTTGCAATTGAACCAGTCTCAGCCTTGTATTCAGCCAAATATTTAAACTGCAACACATTTTGCAATTTGGCTGACATCCATGTAATAATTTTTTAGATAACTATTATAGACAAAATTCAACGACAGAAAAAATGGACACTATTGAAAACAATTTCCTAGTAGTGTTCATAAATAAAAATTTAAAATATTTAATATGATTTCTACCACTAATTTAGTATATAGATAATATTTACACTTTCAATCTGCCAAATGTAGTAATAATTACTAAATATTATTATACAATATGTAGTAAATCTAATTATAAACAATGCCTCCAGCTGCCGCCTAACTACTCAATTTAATGGTAAACTTTACTCAGCAAAAATAAAACACTTAATTTATAATAAAAAAACAACAGCATTCGACTTTTCAATATGTCGAATGCTGCAATCAAAATTATGTTTATATTTTTGCCAAATAGGGAGAATACACAAAATTATTTACACGACCGGCTCGTCAAAGTTTGTTTATTAATGATTAACCGATTGTTACAAGTAAAGCTCCTGTGCTCACAGTTGCACCCTTTGATGTATTAATTTTTTTAATTACCCCGTCTGATGGTGACACTATTTCATTTTCCATCTTCATTGCTTCCAATATTAATAATATGTCACCTTCCTTAACAACCTGTCCTTCCACAACCTTGATATCTAAAATTGTTCCAGGCATTGGTGCTGTAATCAGTTCATCTGATGCTGAACTTGATACTGCTTTAGGTGCTTCAGCTACCTGTGGTACAGGATTTGATTGTACTGGCTGAGGAGACATAGCAGCCTGTGTTACTGGCTGAGTTGGTACATATGTGAATCCACTCGGTCCTGCTCCTATTTCTTCAACTTCAACTGCATATGATTTTCCATTAACTGTCACATTAAATTTTTTCATTTTATCCTCCCAATTATCTCATTAGCTTCATTCTCCCTGCAACAGCCCATATTGGGTCCATTTCAGGTGTTCTCATAATATTTTTCACTGTGAATTTGCTGTTTGATGTTCCCATCATAACTGCTATTGCTGCTGTTATTGCTGCCACAATTTCTTCATCTTCGTCCATGGAAGCCACAACAGCTGCTATGACAGCCGCTACTTCATCTTCTTCTCTATCTGAAACTATGTTTAAATCCTTTTCCGATTTAAGTTCTTCCTTGTTTTTATTGAAAAAATTACCTAAAAAGCTCATGCCCGCCTCCTTACAAAGGAATATTGCCATGCTTTTTCTCAGGTCTCAAAACTCTTTTGCCTGACAACATGTCAAATGCACTTATTATTCTTTTTCTCGTTTCAGACGGTTCTATCACTGCATCCACGTAACCTCTTGCTGCTGCCGTGTATGGATTCGCTACCGCATTTCTGTATTCCTCAATTTTTTCTTTTCGTTTTTCCACCTGGTCTTCTGCTTCTTCTATTTCTTTTTTAAATATTATGTTTGCCGCTCCGTCCGGTCCCATTACTGCAATTTGTGCTGTAGGCCATGCTAGTACCATGTCTGCACCAAGCTCTTTATTGCACATAGCTATGTATGAACCTCCGTATGCCTTTCTTGTTATTACCGTTACCTTTGGTACTGTAGCTTCTGAATACGCGTAAAGCATTTTAGCTCCATGTCTTATGATTCCTCCGTATTCCTGGTGTGTTCCAGGAAGAAATCCTGGTACGTCCATCAGCGTAAGCAACGGTATGTTGAATGAATCGCATGTCCTTATGAATCTTGCCGATTTGTCTGAAGCGTTTATGTCCAAACATCCTGCCAATACCTTAGGCTGGCTTGCTATCACACCTATGCTTTTTCCGTTTAATCTCATGAATCCCGTCACTATGTTCATGGCATAGTATGGTTGGTATTCCAAAAATTCTCCATTATCAGCAAGAGAATATATTACATCTTTCATGTCATAAGCCTTATTTGGGTTTTCTGGCACTATATTGTTTAATGCTTCATCTATTCTGTTCAAGTCATCCTCTGGTACTTTTGCAGGTGCATTCTCTAGATTGTTCTGAGGTAGGAAGCTTAAAAGTCTTTTGATGTGGCTTATGCATTCTTCTTCAGTGTCGTCAACAAAGTGGGCAACCCCGCTTATGCTGTTGTGTGTCATTGCTCCACCCAACTTTTCTGCCGAAACCTTTTCTCCTGTAACTGTTTCAATAACATTTGGGCCTGTTATAAACATCTTGCTTGTATTTTGGACCATGAATATGAAATCTGTTATTGCAGGAGAATATACAGCACCTCCTGCGCAAGGTCCCATTATTACTGATATTTGTGGTATTACCCCTGATGCTATTGTGTTGTTGAAAAAAATCTTTCCGTAACCAGACAGTGCATCTACACCTTCTTGAATTCTAGCTCCGCCTGAATCATTTATTCCTATTATAGGAGCCCCTACTTTCAATGCCATTTCCTGAGCCTTTACTATTTTTGCAGCGTGCATTTCACCTAAACTTCCGCCTATTACCGTAAAATCCTGTGCAAATATGTATACCAGCCTGCCATCAACAGTTCCGTATCCTGTTACAACGCCTTCTCCTGGAATTTTTTTCTTTTCCATTGAGAAGTTTACGCATCTGTGTTCAACGAATGCGTCTATTTCAACGAAACTTCCATCATCCAACAATTTTAAGATTCTTTCCCGAGCAGTAAGCTTTCCGCTGTCATGCTGCTTGTCTATTGCCTTTTGCCCGCCGCCCTGTTGAATTTTTTCATTCAATTCCTTGAGCTCCATCAATTTGTCTTTTGGCAATTCATGTACCTCCTATATATTTATGTTATATCTTAATAGTCTTTTTTATTGTACTTTTTATAGCTTAAAATTACATTGCTCGTTAGTATTTATTTAATAATTCAGATATTAAACTTTTATTCGAACTTTTTAAATAAAAATCAGCTATTACATTAAAGGTACTAAAGTTACATAGATACCCGTCAATATTGCTGTAGTAATTACTCCACATATGCTTGCGCTCATGGCATACTCCAAAATATAGCTATAGCGATTCACTCTAAAAATTTCCTTCTGAGCCACCTTTGCAGTGGTTGGTATACATGATACTCCTGCAATACCTATGGCAGGATTGAAATTCTTACCGTTTATAAAATACACCACATACCCTCCGATGATACCGCCTATGCCCGATAAAAGCAAAGCTATAATTCCAAGGACAAGAAGAGTCAGTATTTTAGGATTCAATATTGTACTAGCTTCACATAGAACTCCCAGCAGAAGTCCTAAAAAAAGAGTTGATCCGTACAGAAAAACATCCTCAATAAGTTTTTTATACCTTTCAATTCCAGACTCCCTTATAGCATTTCCAAGGAAGAAACTCAAGAACAAAGGAGATGCTGAAGGAAACAAAAGACAGAGCACTGTGCATCCAACAACATCAAATACTAGTTTTTCGCTTGATGTAATGGTGCTAACTGCTGGAGCTTTCTTCACTATAATCGCTCTTATGTCCTTAGGAACCATCATTCTTACTAAGAAAGGATACCCGCCGTACGTAAGGCTTAAATACAGATATGCAACAATTGTAATTGGAACGAACAGGTCCTTGGCAAGAAAAAGTGATGCAAAAAGCACCATTGGACCATCTGCACCGCCTATTAGCGCTACTGATGCTGCCTCACCATAGGAAAGACCCATGGCACAAGCTATAGGAAATGTTGCTATAGTGCCTAGCTCCGCAAACATGGCTATGAGCATGCCTGTAAAAGGATACTTTAAAACGCATTCAACATCTGTGATGACACCGATACCCATGAAAACAAAGCACGCAATCAGTCCGTTGCTGAAAGCAAAAGTATATATAGGCTGTAGCCAATCTATCTGCAAAATGTTCATTAACCCATCGGTACTAGTTATCATTGGATCCATGAATAATGTTCCTGTCTGAGTTGCTGACAAAAACAAAACTCCTGCGTTTACTGCCAGCATGCCGAATCCCATAGGAATCATGATTAATGGTTCAAGAATTTTTCTTTTTCCAAGATACACAAGAAGCATTCCAAGCATTATCAATACAATCCTTGCTATGGCAATCTTAGGTTCTTGAAAAAACAAAGTTCCAACTCCTTGAAAAAGATTTAATAAGTTCATTGTACTCCACGTCCTTAAATAAAATTATGTTTGTTTTTCTTTAGTAAATCGCCTAATAAAAAATAATATAGACTTAATCAACATAGCGATGAATATGGAAGTAATAAACCCCAATAAATACACCGTTAAAGCAAATTTAATAGATTCCATCATTTTCTCCTTATATGAACTATACCCGCTTAATATTTAAGTTCTTTTCTGATATAGCTTACAAATATCCATGCCATAATCAGTACAATAACTATTGAAGCTAATGGACTAATGTGAATCATGCTATCACCTCTATTCATACTCATTGAATCAATGCATTATTTCCTTTCGGTAAGCTCTATCAAAACTCCATGTGTGAATTTTGGATGACAGAATGCAATTCTTGCTCCACCTGCTCCATAGCGAGGTTTTTCGTCTATCATGCGAATTCCCTTTGCCTTCATTTCTTCTATAGCAACCTCTATGTTATCAACGCTGTAAGCTATATGCTGTACACCTTCACCATTTTTGGCAATGTACTTTGCAATTGGTCCATCTTCTTCAGTGGATTCCAGAAGTTCAACCTCTGAATCTCCAATAGGCAAAAAAGCAACCCTTACCTTTTGTTCTTCTACTACTTCAGTTCCTGATGATTTTAAGCCTAAAACATTTTCATAAAAATTCAAGGCATCATCCAAATTTTTCACTGCAATTCCTATATGATCAACCTTATTAACCATAATAACCTCCGTTAAGTAATTAATTAATAATGAAACATTAATAATTTTATTTAAACAAGTACAAAGCAATAATACAATTTCTTAAGATAATTAGCAACTCTTAATTGTTAATTTCTTTTAAAAATTCATCTCTTACTTCATATATGTTTTTTTCTTTATTGAGAATTTCACTAACTTCTTTATCAAGCTTATTTCCCTTGTCAGTATTGGAAATTACGATTTTTCTTAATTCAGCCTCTATGAGTTCCACAACTTCAATTCTCATATTGTTTTTTCGTCTTTCTTCAAGCTTGCCGCTATCTTTCAAATATTCAATATGCTTCTTTATTTCATCAACCAAATTGCCTATTCCTTCATTTTTTACGGCAACAACCTTCACTACAGGGGGTCTTCGTTCCATGCGCATTCCACCTAAATCAAGCATCATGTTCACTTCAGTCGCTGTTCGGTCAGCCCCAAATAAATCGCTTTTATTTATTACAAAAATATCCCCTATTTCCATGATCCCCGCCTTTATTGATTGAATATCATCACCAAGGCCGGGTACCATTACCATTATAATTGTATCTGCAGTCTTGATTATGTCAACTTCAGACTGACCAACGCCGACAGTCTCGATTATTATAAAGTCATAACCTGCGGCGTCAAGAATTTTTAATGCATTTTTTGTGCACTTAGAAAGTCCTCCAAGGTATCCCCTTGTCCCCATGCTTCTTATAAATACATTGGGATTTAAGGCCAGGTCCTGCATTCGAATACGGTCTCCTAAAATTGAACCTCCTGAATATGGGCTAGTTGGATCAACTGCTATGATTCCAACTTTTTTACCCTCATTCAAAATAGCCTTTACCAATTTATCCGTAAGGGTGCTTTTACCTGCCCCTGGTGGTCCCGTTATACCAATTACATGAGCATTGCCCGTGTAACTATCTATTTCTCTTATTATTTTTTCTGCTTCATCAGGGTTGTTTTCCACTGCTGTTATAAGCTTGGCACATGCTCTTTTATCCCCGTCAAGCATTCTCTGTATCAATTCCATACTACCACCCTTGCTCAAGGAATAATGAAGAATTATGATTTAAAATTTATCGTAGCCAATATTCATTTGATTATTAACTATTAATCCTTAAATATTAATTGATTTTTTAATGTATTCTATCATTTCTGTTGTTGTTGTACCTGGTGTGAATATTTCGGCAATACCAGCTTCTTTTAATGCAGGTATATCATCATCAGGAATTACTCCGCCACCTATAACAAGTATATCACCAGCGCCTTGTTCTTTTAATAGTTCAACTACTCTTGGAAACAGGTAATTGTGAGCTCCTGAAAGAATACTCATTCCTACCACGTCAACATCCTCTTGTATTGCTGCTGCAACTATTTGTTCTGGTGTCTGCCTAAGTCCTGTATAAATAACTTCCATTCCTGCATCTCTTAATGCCCTTGCTATAACTTTTGCGCCTCTATCGTGACCATCAAGTCCCGGTTTAGCTATTAATACTCTGATTATTTTACTCATTTCTTCCTCCTGTTTATAGAAGCACTGCCTGCTCATATTCTCCAAACACTTCTCTCATAACGTCGCATATTTCTCCTAAAGTCGCATATTCTTTTACTGCATCAAGAATTAACGGCATTACATTTTCAGTGCCTTCACAGGCTTTTTTCAAAGCTTCAAGCTTTTCTTTTACTGCTAAATTGTTTCTTGCATCTTTAACTTTTTGTGTTTTCTTCTTTTGCATTTCACCAACTATAGGGTCAACTCTTAAAAGTCCTTTTGGAGATTCTTCCTTAACTTGATATTTGTTTACCCCAACAACTATTCGGTCAAGAGATTCTATTTCCATTTGATATTTATATGCTGAATCAGAAATTTCCTTTTGAATATATCCTAAGTCTATGGCCCTTGTTGCTCCACCTAGTTCATCTATTTTTGCTATGTACTCCATTGCTTGGTCTTCAATTTCCTTTGTTTTTGCTTCTACGAAATATGAACCTGCCAATGGGTCAATAGTATTTGTAACGCCAGTTTCACTTGCAATAATCTGTTGTGTCCTCAAAGCTATTGTAACTGAATCCTGTGTAGGAAGAGCTAATGCTTCATCCCTAGAATTTGTATGCAATGATTGAGTTCCACCTAATACTGCTGCAAGTGCCTGCATAGCAACCCTTATGATGTTGTTGTCAGTTTGTTGTGCAGTAAGTGTACATCCAGCTGTTTGAGTGTGGAATTTTAACATCATTGATTTTTCGTTTTTTGCTTTAAATCTTTCTTTCATTATTTTTGCCCAAAGTCTTCTTGCTGCTCTAAATTTAGCAACTTCTTCAAACAAATCATTGTGTGAATTAAAGAAGAAAGAAA
>JBGUET010000016.1:3451-16922 GCA_041821225.1 Sedimentibacter sp. | reverse complement strand
ATTTTACTATAGCTTATTTCATTCCTAACCCTATATTTCATCCACCCAATTGTTATTTTAGTATTAACATACATTATACCCTTACATACTATTCTATGATTTGCTATATTTTCATTTGGGATAATTTCATTTGTTCGCTTTTTCAAATCCTGTATCTCATTATTTAACTTAATCTTCAAGAGTAATAATTGCTTTTTTAAAACATTTTTATTGTCATTATCCAAAACAGAATTTGTGATTAATTCTATTTTTTCTTCTAATTCTCCAAGCTCTTTGCTTTTAATATTTAATTCATTGTCTATTAACGGCTTTAGTTTTTTTTCAAAACAAAGGCTTTGAGTTCTTCTTCATATTTATCTAAATCTATAATAATATTTGTTTGTATATTTGTTTTACTCCCAATTGTCTTTGCTGATATAATGTTCTCTGCTTGACATGTACCTCCAATTATAGCTGAAGTAGAACCCGTTAGAATAATTGAGTCTTTAGCTATAACTTCACTGTTTATTAAGGCCTCCGCATACACGGATTTATCAGAAACAATACTTGCATTTTCTATGTACTTACTTGTAATATTACCTTTTGCATAAATGCTTCCTCTGCCCATACCATTCATCCCTTTGCTAATTACAACATCTCCCTGGGACTTAATATATGCTCCTTCAACTAAGCCTTTAATTATTATGTTTCCTTTTGAACTAACTGAGAATCCAGATTTTACATCCCCATTTATAACAACATTACCTATAAAATCTATGTTCCCCGTTGCAGTTCCCACATTATTTACTTGGTGTACATTTTCTACATATACCTTGCCATTTGAAAATTCAGCACTTCCGTCCGAACTTGCTAAGAGTTTAAGCTTGTCTTCGGATATATGAGTATTATCTCCCATATTAAACTCTACGGTCCTGCCTTTTTTATAGTCTACGGTCTTTCCATAAACATCAATTCCATCCAAACCTTTTTGTGCAGGTATTATATGACAAAGAACATCATCGCTATTAACATTAATAACATTATTCAAATTTTTAAAATCAATAGTTCCATCTTCTTTTTCTTTGAACTTTATTTCCTTTGAAATATCAAAATCATATAATAATTCTGCGTCTTTTCCATGCACTGGCTCAATACCGCATGCTGCAATTAATTCCTTTGTATATTCTTTATTTTTGCAGTAAGCTTCTATTTCTTTTTCTCTTATGCCGTAGACTATGCTCTGATTTTCTAAATATTGCAAAACATCTTCAACACTTACTTCTGTATCTTTATCTCTATCTTCAAATTCAATTCTAACATAAGCTTTAAGTTTGTTGGCTGATACTAAATGATTTATTTTATATTTTAATAATGTGTTTTCTTCAAGATTATCATCACTTTTCTGTAATTCATCTTGCTTATCCATAGGAATGCTCCATCATATACTTTAACCTCTCAATGAGTTAATTGTCTGTTCTATTTCATCAGCTGTTTGAATTAATTTTGAATTAAGCTGAAATGCTCTTTGTATTTCCAATAGTTTAACCATTTCTTCTGAAACTTCAACTGTTGATGCTTCCAAATATCCTTTCAAAACTTTAGAATCTTCAGATATATTATATTCAGCATCTTCATTATCAATACTGAAGAAATTATTTCCTACCTGTTTTAAATCGCCATTATTGTTAAATGAAAAAACGCCTACATTTATATCATCGTCTGCATTCTCAACAATTATTGGTTCTTCTTCTTCATTTAAAACATATCCCCCACCATAAGTGAGATATTTTTCATCATCTATGTTAGAAATTTGAAAATTCCCACCTCTTGTAAATAAGTTTTCATTTTCAAACTGAACAGCAAAGAATCCGTCTCCTTCAATAGCAAAATCCGTATTAGATCCTGTTTTATATGGGGCTCCTTGACTAAATACAACATCTACTTTATTAAGTTTAGTGCCGCTCCCTGAGTTTAGACCAGTATTTTCTCCTTCAGCTCCTCTTGTATTTGTATACAATAGTTCTGAAAATTCAGCTTTCGATTTTTTAAACCCATCAGTTTGAATATTTGCCATATTATTTGAAATGACTTCTAAATAATTCTGATTACTCATAGCTCCATTTGCCGCTGTGTAATATGCTTTAATCATGATTTGCTCCTTATTTAATATGTTCTACCTGATTTTTTTACTTACAACCTATAACTGCAATTGACAAGATTTCCCGGGAAATGACATTAATCAATTAATTTTTCCTATTTCAGTAACTGCCTTCTCTTCAATCATATCATATATTTTTAATGCTTGAGCAGCTGTTTGCAACGCCCTTTGCGACGCCATAATATCAGTTATCTCTTTTGCAACATTAACATTTGACCCTTCAATTGTTTTGTTGATAATTTTAGGATACTCAACTAATTCTGGTTCAGTGCTTGAAATAAGCATCCCTTCTTTATATTTGTTCAAATTGTTGTAATCAATAAAATCATATATTCCAATTTTATCAACTGCCTCTCCATCAACTATAATGCTTCCATCCTCTTGAAAGTCAAATTTGTCGGTACCAACATATATTTCGCCAAATTCTCCCTGCACTCTGCCAGCGCCTTTAAGGGTTAGGTAACCTTCTTCATCAATGTTAAAACTACCATTTCTAGTATATAATGTTTGCCCATTGTCATCCACAGCAAAAAATCCAGAACCCATTATTGCAAAGTCAGTGTTATTGCCAGTTTCTTCTAGTGTACCCTGAGAATGAATCGTGTTGTTTTCTTCAATTGTCCTGATAATTGAAACGGAGCCAATTGGTGTAGTTTCCTGGCTAATGCCATTTTGTTTACATTTATTTATTAGTAAGCTGCCAAAATTCGAAGTAACTGCTTGTTCTTTTTTGAAACCTGCAGTATTGATGTTTGAAACATTATTGCTCGAAATATCAATTTTTCTCTGCTGAGTTAACATTCCTGACGCTAAAGTATAAAATCCCCTTGACATAATCCACCTCTTCTATTTTTTATCGTACAGATATTCTTTAATGCTTTTCTCTAACTTTTGAAGCGCTGATGTATGTATTTGCGATACCCTTGAATTGCTTATATTTAAAATTTCCGCAATGTCTTTTAATTTTAATTCTTCATTATAATAAAGAGACACAACCAATTTTTCTTTCTCATTTAGCTGATTTATGCTTTCTCTTAAAACAACGTTTAATTCTTTTAATTCAAGCTCATTTTCCGGAAGTTCAAACTCGTTGCTTGTCTCTATCTCCCTTAAATTAGCTTCACTTAACAGTTCTTCAAAAGACAACATGCTTGTACCATGGGCATTTCTTAAAATATTATTATAATCTTTAACATCAATATTTAAGTGTTCTGCAATTTCATTGTCATTTGGTTCTCTTCCTAATTTATATGTCAATTCAGTCTGAGCTTCTTTAACAGTTTTAAAATCACTTTTAACCTTTCTGGGTATCCAGTCTTGTTTTCTAACATAATCTATAATCGAACCTCTTATGCGAATTGAAGCATAAGTTTCAAATTTAATATTTTTTGATACATCAAATTTATCTATTACATCCATTAAGGCTATTATGCCCTCATTAACTATATCTTCAACATCTCCATATTGTTGATATATGCCTCTTAGCTTTAAAGCGATTATTTTAACTAAGAAACTATATTTTTCAATTATTTGATTCCTGATATGTATATCTTTAGTGGCATTGTACTGTTCCCATAAGTCAGCCTCATCAACTTGTACTTGCTTTTTTTCAGTAATAATCATATGCATCACTCTTTCATCTAATAATTAAATTGCTATATTGCCTAATGCTTGTATTTGTATAGAATTATCAATTTCATTAAATGATAACACTATGGCTTTAGGATAAAATTGGTCTAAAAGTTTTCTAAAATACCCTCTCACAAAAGGTGAAGTGAGGATTATTGGAGTATTTATTTCACTCTTTAATTTATTTATTTGCTCAATTAGCTGACTTACTAACTTTTGCATTATTTCTGGGTCTATGGATAAATAGGACCCTTTGTCATTTTTGCTTATTGAATTAATAATTATTTTTTCAACCTCTGTACTCAATGTTATAACCTTAATTTGACCGCCTTCTGACCATTTGTGTGTTATTGTTCGTTTTAAGGCTTGCCTTACATATTCCGTTAACATTTCAGTGTCCTTTACAGATGAACCATAATCGCTTATGGTTTCTAAAATTGTTTCCATATCCTTTATTGGAATCCCTTCTCTTAGCAAATTCCCAAATATTTTTTGTAAATTTCCTTGCGATACAATTCCAGGCACTACTTCTTGAACTAATGATTCGTTTTCTTTTTTAATATTATTGAGAAGTTGATTTAAGTCCTGTCGTGACAGCAATTCATGGGCATGGACTCTAATTATTTCTGACAAATGGGTTATTAAAACTGATAAAGGGTCTATAACCGTGTACCCATATATTTCGGCTAATTCTTTTTTGTCTTTGGATATCCACTTACTTGGTATACCGTATGCAGGTTCTATTGTTTCAATACCATCCACATCACCAGACAAATTGCCTGGATCAAGCGCCAAGTAATATTCAACTAATATTTCTCCTCTAGCCACTTCTTCGCCTTTTAGTTTTATTACATATTCATTAGGATTAAGGTATCCATTGTCCCTAAGCCTAACTGATGGAACAACCATACCCATTTCTTGTGCAAATTGCCTCCTGAACATTACCACCCTATCAACAAAGTTACCACCACTTGCTTCATCTACTAGTGGAATTAAACTGTAACCAACTTCCATTCCAATAGGGTCTATTTGTATAAGCTCATATATATTATCAATGTTCCTAAAATATTCCTCTTCCGAGGCAGGAATTGCTTCATTATGTTTGTCCACTTGTTCAATTTCTGTTGTACTGTATTCCTTGTTGTTTTTTAATAATTTACTTCCTAAAAATATTAGAACAGCTGCTAGGCTAAATACTTGAATTTTTGGAAATCCTGGTATTAATCCCATAGTTATTAACACTATACCAGAAATTATTAAAACTAGCGGCTGAGATTTAATTTGATTAGTTAAATCAACGTTTAAACTTGATTCTGAAGCTGCCCTTGTAACTATCATGCTTGTTGCGGTAGATATTAAAAGCGCTGGTAACTGAGAAACTAGACCATCCCCTACTGTGGCTATAGAATAGGTTTGCAAAACTTCAGCAAATGTTGAACCTCCTTGAACCATGCCTATAATCAAACCACCAATAAAGTTTATGGCAGTTATTATTATTGACATTATGGAATCGCCTTTTACAAACTTTGTAGCACCATCCATTGCACCATAGAAGTCAGCTTCTCTTTGTATATTATTACGTCTTTTTTTTGCTTCAATTTCTGTAATGATTCCTGAGCTTAAATCTGCATCTATTGCCATTTGTTTTCCAGGCATGGCATCTAATGTAAATCTGGCAGTAACTTCAGCTATTCTTTCCGCACCTTTTGTAATAACAATAAATTGAACCAATACGATTATTAAAAATATAATAAATCCAACTACTGCATTGCCTTTTAATACAAAATTGCCAAATGTGGCAATTACCGCTCCGGCATTTCCTCCTTTTGTTAAAATAAGTCTTGTTGAGGATACGTTTAGTGATAATCTAAACAAAGTTGTTATTAAAAGCAAAGATGGAAATACTGAGAACTCTAATGCATCTTTAATGTACATAGTAGTAAGCAATATAATTATTGATAATGAAATATTAATAATAAACATCATATCCAACAAAAAGTCTGGCAATGGTATTATTATCATAAGTACTATGGCTATTATGAATATGGAAATAGAATTATTTAATATACTCTTCATATTTTGCTTTTTCCCTTTTCTTTCATCCTATAAACCCATGCCAATACTTCTGCAATTGGCTCATAGTATTCTAATGGAATTTCTTGATTTAATTTAGTGCTTTTATATAATGCCCTGGCTAAGGGAATATTTTCAACTATATTTATATTGTTTTCCATTGCTTTCTCAATTATTTTCATGGCTATGGTATCCTGCCCCTTTGCTACAACAACTGGTGCACGGTCTTTTTCAATATCATATTTAATAGCTACTGCAAAATGAGTAGGGTTTCTAATTATTACATCAGCTTTTGGTACTTGCTGCATCATTCTTGTATATGAAATTGCTCTTTGTCTTTCTTTGATCTTACCTTTGATCTTTGGGTCACCTTCTAATTGCTTGTACTCTTCTTTAACGTCCTGCTTTGACATCTTTATGTTTTTTTCATATTCCCACCATTGATATAGAAAGTCAAAGGCAGAAATTGCTACAAATGCAATTACAACACTTTTTACCATAACCATTATTGAATCAAATATAAAGTTTATACCTGATAACAAATCAATGGAAACTAACTTAGGAATTTGATGTAAATTTCCAATAATTGATGAGTATATTACAATTCCAAGAATAGCTATTTTTATTATACTCTTTAATATTTCCACTGCAGACCTAATTGAAAACATCTTCTTAATACCTGTTAGGGGGTTTAACTTGGAAAATTTAAATTTAATATTTTCCTTTGAAATCAAAAATTTTGTTTGTGAGCCTGTAATTACTACTGATGATATTATTATTGCAGCCATTATTACGCCTGCTGAAGCAAAGGTTGTTGTAGTTATGTCTTTAAAAATCAAAACAACAAAGCTGTCATCAATATCATAAGTTGTTTTCATAAGTGAAATATATTTATACAATACATTAGTTGTATATTTGAAAATGTATGGTGTCCAAAACTTCAACATTATGAACGATATTGCAATTACACCTACAGTTACAATATCCTTACTTTGAAATACATTGCCTTTTTTTCTTTCGTCCCGCCTTTTTTTTTGGGAGGCTTTCTCGGTTTTTTCTTCACCTGCCATATTTTATCCTTTAATTATCATTTATAATTAAGCCATTAAGGCGCTTAGACTATTTTCTATTTGTTCAAACATCAATGTCATCAAATTCTCTATAAACATTGAAAATGTGGGAACTAATATCATTATTAAAAGTAAACCAACTATAATTTTAAGTTGTATATTTACGGAAAAAACTTGTATTTGAGGGATTGCCTTCATTAAGATCCCAATACCTGATTCTAGTATTATTTCAATTGCCAACATTGGCATTGCAAGCTTTAAGGCGAGTATTAATATTTGGGATAACATCTTGACCATATTCAAAAATAAATCTTGTGGTATGGTGAAATTTCCAATATTGATTAACTTACAAGATGTTATAAAAATTTGTATAAGAGTCAAGTGCCCTCTTGCACTAAAAAACACTAAAATTACAACTACATTTAAGAAACTGCCAGTTATACCAGTAGATACGTTACTGCTTGGGTCATATATCTTTGACATGGCCATTCCCATTTGCATGTCCATTATTTCACCACCTATAACAACTGTGCTAAAAAACAAATTTATTATGTATCCAATTAAATATCCAATGAATAATTCCTTCAGTATTATAAAAATATATTCAACTAATGTATTAATAACTAAATCCTGTTCAGGAGGTAAAATACCATAGACTGTTATAGTAAAAATTAAGCTCAATGATACTTTAAACATTGATGGTAAACTTCCTCTTCCAAATATTTGATTAAAAAAAACACACCCGCTCATTCTGGCTAAAATTAATAAAAAATATGTAAAATCTCCTGATAGTGTCATTTCAATACCTCATTAATTAATAGTCAACATTAAATTAAATACATAGTATGTAAAATCAGACATTACTTCCAACATCCATGCTCCAAGAACTATTAACATAATGGCTGTAACAAATAATTTAGGTACAAACGTTAGGGTTTGTTCATGTATTTGTGTTGCTGCTTGAAAGACTGCGATTATTAAACCTATGAATAAACTAATTAACAATATTGGAGCAGCTATTTTCATTGCAACTGCTGCGGCTGATTGCATAATTTCCATTACTAGAGATATGCTCATATACTCCTCCTAAATTAAAAATTAAATGTCGTAATCAGTGTTTTAAACAACAGCGACCACCCATCAACAACAACAAATAACAATATTTTAAACGGCATAGAAATCATAACCGGAGGTAGCATCATCATACCCATTGACATTAAAACACTAGATACTATCATATCTATAATGAGAAATGGAATATAAAGTAAAAATCCAATAATAAAAGCCCTTTTTAACTCACTTGTTATAAAAGCTGGCATCACTATAGTCAATGGCAATTCTTCAATATTACTTGTGTTAGTAATATCTTCATTATTTGACATATCCATAAACATTTTTAATTCACTTTTTCCAGTTTGTTTAAGCATAAATATTTTTATTGGTTCCGAAGCTCTTTCAAAAAATTCATCCTGTGTTATTTCTTGGCTTTTGTATGGTTCATACGCTTCAACATTAATTTCATTAATAACAGGAGACATGATAAACAACGTTAAAAAAATTGCTATGCCTACTAACACTTGATTTGGTGGTGTCTGCTGCAATCCCATGGCATTTTTTAAAAAGGACAACACTATTATTATTCTAGTAAAGGATGTCATCATTATAAGTATGGACGGAAGCAAGGTAATTACCGTAAGCATAACTAGTATTTCTACTGTTTGTGCAGAATTTCCGTTAATATCCATATTGATTACTCCGCCATAAGCGACTTTATTATTTATGTATACAAATAACAACATAATTATTGTTGATTTTAATATTTTTTTCATATTATTTGTCATTCTGCCTCTTCTAAATTCAGTATTACTTTTTCTTTAATAAGTTATTTAGTATTTTGCTAAATTCCATGGTAACTTCTTTTTTTTCTTCCGGTAGTGTCTGAAAATCATCCAATTCTTTAATAATGTTTATTTGACTTTCTGTAATACTAAGCAAATAATATTTATTTGATATTTCAGCTATAGCCATATATTTGTTCTGTCCAAGCATTATTCTATCAACAATATTCATATATTTTGATTTGTTTATAACATTCGCTTTTGTTGAAAGCCATTTCGTGCCATAGTATGTTAAGAACAGTACAAAAATAATTCCTATAACCGAAATAATAAGTGAAAATATATCTTTAATGGTTATCAACTCCTATTATCCAATTATTCCTTGTACAGTTTTTAATACTCTTTCGCTTTTAAATGGTTTTACAATAAAATCTTTTGCACCATTTTTTATTGCTTCAACTACCATTGATTCTTGTCCCATTGCCGAACACATTATTATTTTAGCACTTGGGTCAATTTGTTTGATTTCCTTTAAAGCTTCTAAACCACTTTTGTTAGGCATTGTAATATCCATAATTACTAAATCAGGTTTTTCCAATTTATATGCTTGAACTGCCAATTCTCCATCTGCAGCCTCAATTATATTTTCATAACCATTCTTTTTTAGTGTATCTTTTATCATCATTCTCATAAATGCTGCATCATCAACTATTAATATTTTAGCTTCCATTTTATCCTCCATATATTAAACAATTTCATAGTGTTATTTTTATTAACTCATCTTTTTTTATAATTTCTACAATCCTTACTCCGAAGTTATCATTTACTACTACAACTTCTCCTTTAGCTACTAATTGGCCATTTACGATAACATCAACCAGTGCCCCAGCTTGCTTATCAAGTTCAACTATTGTCCCTTTTGAGAATTCAAGAATATCTTTGATCCTTCTTCTACTCTTACCTATTTCAACACTGATTTCCAGTGGTACTGTCATTATTAAGTCCAAATTAGAAAGCTGTTCCTCTGTAAATACATCATCATCAAACTTTTCATATTCCATCTTTCTAACATTTACTGGAGTTTGTTCTTTCTTCTTTTGATTTATGCTTGTACCAACTCTATTATTTTTTGTTGTTGCTTTTTTCTCATATAATTCATCTATTTCATCTTCAAAATCCTCGTGTATATCTTTATTACTCTTTACAATTTCAACTATACTTTCAGGACTTTCTTCCTTGTTATTTTTCTCAACAATACTCTTATTGTCAGGATTTTCTGAACCCTTTAAAAAATTCGAAACTATTTCTCTTGCAAGAAGAATTGGCATAACATTTATAAATTGACTTTGCACTGTACCTTCTATAAATAGCTCAAAGCTAACCGCAACAATAACATCTTCATCAATGAAATATTTATTTCTAAATTCAATTTCATCATTTATCTCATACGCTAATGGAGTTGAAATATTAATAGTTTTACCTAAAAAATCCGATAATGCAGTGGCAGATGAACCCATCATTTGATTCATTACTTCACATATGGCGCTTGTATTGATTTCATCCATTTCGAATTCATCAATTGAAATAGTTTGTCCCATTAAAATTTCAATAATTGCTTTGGCATCTAGCCTCTTCCATATCATTAAATTGACGCCTTTTAATCCTTCAATGTAATTTATTTCAACTCCTATTGCAGGCTCTAAATTTTCATAATTAAAATCCACCGCATTAATTACATTCACCTTAGGTACAGTTATTTCTACCCTTTTTCCTAATAGGGTAGACAACGAAGTAGCTGAAGAGCCCAGACTTATATTCATAACTTCACCTATTACATCTCTCTCCATATCCGAGAAAATATTTTCATTCATCACGAGCAACTCCTCTTAATTAATATTTTTCTGTAATTTTATAACACTTTTGTTTTTCCTGGTTCCCCAACTTCCTTCAAACCACTTTTCACCATCAACGTTAACTTCAACAAATGAATTTACTTCTTTATCAAGTATAATTAAATCTCCAACTTCCATGTTAACAATATCTTTAAGGGTTGCCTTAGCTTTTCCCAATACTCCTGTTATTAATAATTCAGAAGATTTTATAGAATCCATTATTATAACTTTTTGCTCTTCCCTATCCACTCTCTTATTACTAGTTTTTAACAAAGTATTTGCTTTTTTCAGTATTTCACCAATAATGTTTGATTGCATGCATATTGTGATTTTTCCAATTGACTCATTTAAAGCAACTTTAAGGACTATTACCACCACAGTATCATTGTAATTAATCGATTGAATGAATCTTGAGTTAGTTTCAATTTTAGCAAGTTCTGTTTCCATTTCTATAGTGCTTTCCCAAGATACCCCTATCATTGGTATTATTTGCTTAAGTAAATTTCCTAACAAAGATAGTTCTATATCTGTATAGTCTCTTATATTGTCATATTCATCTCCTCTACCACCTAAAAGCCTATCTAGTATAACAAATGATAAAGGCCTAGATATTTCCATAAGAATTTGACCTTCAGAAGATGTTTCATCTGGATAGTTGACATTAATTATCCCCATTAAAACATAATCATCTAACGCATTGTTGTATTCATGATAAATACTTTCTTCTACTTGCTCAACAGTAACATCACATATGAGTCTTAACATTGATGATAAACGAGATGAAAGCATACGGCAATAAGTTTCGTAAATACCATTTATCAACTTGATAGTTTCTTTTGTTATTTTCTTAGGACTTCTAAAATCATATTCCTTTATTTTTTTTTCGTTTAATTCAACTTTTTTTATGTCAACTTCCCCACTGCTTAAGTTGCTAAGCAGTGCATCTATCTGGCTCTGTGATAATATTTCTGCCATATCATATGCCCTCATTCCATTATTTTTGCTATTCAACCACATCTTTTTTATATACTATTCCATCAATGTTTTCTATATTTTTTGCACTTTCTGTATTTTCTGCACTTCCTGTATTTTCTGTACCTTGTATATTTTCTGTATTCTCTGTATTTTCTGTATTTTCTGTATTTTCACTACTGTCTTTTCCATTTATAGTTTCTTGGATTACCCTGGTATAACTCATGGGATATCCATTTCTGCTTATGTATATTTCGACTCTCCTATTTTTAGCTCTTCCTTCTGGAGTGTCATTTTCTGCTATAGGACTGTATAATCCATACCCTATGGATAAATATTTAGCTGGGTCTATAACACTTTTGTCTTCTAGATATTTTAAAACTGCATTAGCCCTGTCAGTTGAAAGTGCTCTATCTATATCTGTTTTGTCATAAACTATTTCTGCCGTATGCCCTGCTATAATAACTTCTTCAATATAATCTTCAACTAGTCCTAATCCTACAGCCAGTACATCCAAAATTTCCTTGCCACTGCTTTTCAAACTATTGCTGTATCCGTCAAATGTAACATCATCAGAAAACCTAATAAAAACATATTCTTCACTTTTGCGTATTTCTACACTTTCGCTTAAGTTGTTTTCATCTATATAATTTTTTAACATAGCGTACAATTTGTCGATGCTTTGATCATCAATATCCTTTTCAACCGTATCAACAGCTTCTTCTATTTGAACTGATCCACCATCCATCTTTCCTGTTCCAGACATAGATTCATCTAAATCTAGCACCTGATTACCTTTTGCAAAAGCTTGAACTATTATGGCATACTTTTGGGCATCAATAGTTGACATAGAATAAAGTAAAATAAAAAATGTCAACAGCAATGTAACCATATCGCTGTATGTCTCTAGCCAACTTGCACCGCCACTACTATCTACTTTCTTTTTTCTAGCCATTGTAACACCTACTTATAACAATATTTATGCATTTGCTTCACTTTTTTTATTCTTGCCTTTTTTGTTGGAATTTTTCTTTCCTTTTCCGCCCTCTTCACCACCAGAAGCCAAGGCTCTCTCTTCGTATGTTATGTATGAATTTAACTTTTCTCTTATATATTTTGGGTTTTCTCCTGATTGAATTGAAAGGACGCCTTCCATAATTAGTTCCTTGGCAATCATTTCTTCATCGTGTTTTGCTTTTAATCTATTAGATATTGGAGCGCAAATCATATTAGCTAACAATGTTCCATAAAATGTAGTAACCAGTGCAACTGACATGCCTTTTCCCAATGCATCGGCTCCTCCAGATGCGTTCATATTGGCTAGCATATTTATAAGTCCTATTAATGTTCCTAACATACCAAATGCAGGTCCAAAACTTCCAAGCGTATCAAATACTTTCCATACAGAGGCATGTCTTGCTTCTATACAATCTATCTCATTTTCTATTTGTACTCTTACTTTTGTGGGCTCAATAGCATCTACTATGAGCATGACACAGTATTTTAAGAATTCATCTTGCACTTCCATGGTATTTACTTTTTCTTCAAGAACTAATAGACCCTTGAGTCTTGCCGCCTTTGCTAGTTCTTCTATTGTACCAATGTACAGATTAAGATCTATTTTTTCTTTCTTCATTAGTGCTTTTAAGTTCTTAGGTACTTCTTTTAAGTATTTCATTGGTATAGACATTATTGTGGCTGATATGGCTCCTCCAAAAGTAATGAACATGCTTGGTATATCTATAAAACTTTCTAATACTTGAGCCGTACTTGAACCACTTCCCATTATTCCATAGAAAACTAATCCAAATCCTGCAAATAAACCAACTATAAATGATATATTCATATTACACTCCTTTA
>JBGUET010000016.1:0-3441 GCA_041821225.1 Sedimentibacter sp. | reverse complement strand
CTAATTATTTTCTGATTGTATTTTATAATTTTGTCAACAACTTCATTTTTTGTATCTTTTATTAAATAATATTTTCCTGTTGTTAATGTAACTTTTGTTTCAGGTATGAATTCAATTTTTTCAATTAAGCTAGCATTTAATAAAAATTCTTCTCCGTTTATACCTACTACTTCAATCATAAGCCCTCCATATTTTTAATAAAAGCATTAATCATAATCACAATTTTTTATAAGCATGACTAATACTTTTATTCCATCGCTTGCATTAATTTTTTAATTTAAGGGAGGGAAACCCTCCCTCTAAAACTTATCTCTTTAAATTAACTAATTCCTCTAACATATCATCTACTACTGATATTATTTTCGTATTAGCTTGGAATCCTCTTTGAGTAATAATCATGTCTGAAAATTCATTTGCTAAATCAACATTGGACATTTCAAGGCCACCTGTAATAAGCGCTCCTGACCCACCAAGGCCAGCTGCATGATATGTTATTGTTCCTGTGTTGTTTCCAGCAATATAGTAAGAACTTCCGTTTAAGGAAAGGGCTGCCTGATTTGGAACGGTTGCAATAGCTATAAGACCTAATGTGTTGATTTTACCATCATCATCTACTCCCGTGATTGTACCGTCAGAGTTTATTGTAATATTATTATAATTATCTATATCTATTTTAACTTCTTCAAGTTTGGATTCATCAATATCACTGTTATCTGCTGCAGTTACATCTCCATTTATACCCATAACAATTGACCCATTTGAATCAACAAGCTGTCCTTGTGAGTCAAAGTTTAATGCACCGTAACGAGTATAAAACATATTGCCACTGGCATCTTGGACTTTCAAATATCCTTCTCCATTTATATATAGATCTGTTGACTTGCTTGTGGGAGAATATCCTGATAATGTGTGTATTGTATCAATTGAAGCAATTTGTGCTCCATAACCTACCTGAGATGAATTTGTTCCCCCAATCCCAGTAGATGCCGCACTTGGACTGCTCACTGTTTGATAATATACATCTCGAAATGTTGCTCTTTGGGTTTTGTATCCGTTTGTGTTTACATTTGCAATATTATTTCCTATTACGTCCATTTTTGTCTGGTGGCTTCTCATTCCTGATACCCCAGAATATAGTGCTTTCATCATAATTAATCATTCTCCTTTTTTTTATTAGCTGATTAAGTCCTTCAAAAATCCAGACTTTAGCCTCCTTAAAAGGACCGGCTATTTTATTACAGCTCCATCAATATTTGTAAATAGATTTTCTTTTAATTCATCATTGTTTAAAGCAGTTATAACTTTTTTATTCATTGTGCTTACTATGAATGCTTGATTTTCTATCATCACCAGGACATTTTTCAAACCCTTTTCTCTTGCCTGTTCTACTGCTTCATTTAATTTGCCTGTTACTTGGCTGCTTACGTCTATGTTTCTTTCTTGTATTCTTTCATTTGCATGTTTTGAAAAAATTACTTGATTGTCACCCTTTTCACCTTCTATAAATTTTTCATTTAAAATTTCTTTGAAGGATGAATTAATACTTTCCTGATTCTTAAAATTGGTATTTTGCTGAATATTATTGTTTAAATTACTGATTTTCCTTATAAAATCTATATCAGCCATCTTTTCACCACCTTGTTGACAATTGCTGCTAGAAAACTTAAATTTCGGAAATTTCTTTTACTTCTTCTTTACCAAGAGTTTCATTTATGCTATTTATTCCTTCTAAAACTTGTTCAAGAAGTTCCTGAACAGGATTAGTTTCTGATGATTCCTTTATTTCCATAACATTTGAATAATCATATGCTTTATCATTTATATAAAGGTTGGTTTCACCGCCGTATATAGTTACTTTTTGAACTATACCTTCTTCTATTTCCATTTTTCCTTGACTGTTATAGCTTGCAACTACAACATTTTTACCAATTAATGACGTTGCCTGACCTTGCATTGATATGTCTGATAATTCTGACATAGCTTGCAAAGATGAAAACTGAGCCATTTGAGAAATAAATTCAGTGTTATCCATAGGATTCATGACATCTTGGTTTGTCATTTGAGCAACGAGCAAATTCATAAAATCTTGCATATCTAAAGATTCATCTGTTGATTGTACATTTAAACTACTGGTGCCCGTACTGTATATGTCGCTTGTACTGTAAGCATTTATTTCCATTTTACCCTCCTAAACAGCATTGTTTAATTTTAAATTCCTTAAATTGATAATTTGCGAAAATACGCTATCCTCTTCGCTGTCTTCAGAATCATTGTTGTAATAATAATAATTTTTATTTTTTTGTCTACCATCTTGGTTGTTTTGACTGTCATAGTCCAGTGGATTTTGTCCATGTTGAGCTTCATTTGGCTTTACTGTAACATTAACAGTTCCTTCGCCGCCTTTACTTAAAGCCTTTGATAGTTCTCCAGCATTTGAAGTTAATAACTTTTGTGTTTCTTCATTTAACGCTTTGATTTCAATTGTTATTTTATTGTCTTCAAAAGTCATTTTTATGTCAACTTTTCCCATGTTGTCCGGATGGAGTTCCATTGTTACATGCTTTGTCCCCTGGGTCTGTTCACTTGCCATAATAACTATTTTGTCCTTGACTTGAGTTAAAACCGAAGACTTAATTTGTGAAGATTCATCGCTTATTTCAATAATTTTGTTGTCTCTTTCCAAAGTTGGTTTGTTATTGGCTATTAACTCACCTTGATAATTGATTTTTTCTTTGAATTTACTTTTGTCAGTTTGTACTTGGGATTCTAATTTTTCTACTAAAGAACCTATTTTTGACTGGTTTTCCTTTATAGGAATTTCTGTAATTTGATGCTCTCTATTTCCAATATCAAGTTTATTGCTTTTTAACAAGTCATTTTGCTTTTGAGGTTCATTAGAATTTAAACAAGATAGAGTATTTTTTATGCTTTTACCATAATCGTTTTTCACCACATCATTAGATTTGCCAGCAAGCTCTCCTTCTGCGTTTTTCATAAGGACATTCACGTAATTAAATACATCTAGCATACTAATTATGTTCTCATTTGCTTTTTCTTTTGTTGATTCTTGCTCTTCTTCATTTAGTCCTTTGAAAAGCGATAAACCATCGTCCGTACAAATAGTTGCATTAGTTGAATTAACAAGGCTTTGGGCATTCCCTAAAAACAACCCCATCATTTTTTCATCCATAACCTCAGTTGTTTCTATTATTTTATTATCGGTTGATAACAACTTTAACAAATTTAAAAATGGTGTTTTATCAGCATCTTTAAATTGATTATTGTTTTGAACTACATTGCTTTGAACCTGATTTGCTTGCAAATTGCTGGTATTCATATTAACATTCATTTTTTCACCTCCCTTCAATTACAATTAAATTTATACTACGTACCCTTTTGTCATGCGTTTGTTTGATACAAATTCCTCAATAAATATTTCTT
>JBGUET010000015.1:0-17461 GCA_041821225.1 Sedimentibacter sp. | reverse complement strand
AGTAAAAGAAGTAAAAGAAGTAAAAGAAGTAAAGAAGTAAAGAAGTAAAGAAGTAAAGAAGAAAAATAAGTTTTAACGAGGAGACAAAATGCAGGATATAATATTAGATGACGACAAGTTGCATGAAGAATGCGGAGTTGTTGGAGTTTTTTCAACTAATCCAGATATTACATCACAATTAATATACTATGGTTTGTTTGCTTTGCAGCACAGAGGACAAGAAAGTGCGGGCATTGCTATTAATACTGGGGGAAAAATTCAATTTCACAAAAATATGGGTCTTGTATCTGATGTTCTAACCAATGATGTGATTCAAAGGTTATCAGGTGGAATTGCAATTGGTCATGTTAGATATTCCACTTCTGGTGAAAGTGAAATAGAAAATGCTCAGCCTTTAGTTGTCAGATACAAAAATGGTTCTTTAGCCTTGGCACATAATGGCAATTTAGTTAATGCAGATTCTATGAGAGATATACTTGAAGATAGCGGAGTAATATTTCAAACATCCATAGATACTGAAGTTGTAGCAAATATGATTGCAAGAAATGCAAATGGAGATGTTATAAAATCCATTAAAAATGTTATGGAAATTGTAAAAGGAGCTTTTGCATTTGTAATAATGACAGAAAACAAGCTAATTGGTGTAAGAGACCATTTTGGGTTAAGGCCACTTTGCTTAGGAAAGAGACCTGATGGATATGTACTAGCTTCGGAGAGCTGTGCAATATGTGCAATGGGCGGAGAGTTTGTAAGAGACATAGAACCTGGAGAAATTGTTATTATAGACGAAAATGGTGTGGAAAGCATAAAAAGCAATAAATATGCCCAACAAAAGTCTTGTATTTTCGAATATGTTTATTTTGCTAGACCAGACAGTACTATTGATAATATAAATGTTTATCAGTCAAGATACAATGCAGGAAGAATATTAGCGCAAGAAGCACCAATAAATGCAGATTTAGTTTTTTCAGTTCCTGATTCAGGAACACCTGCTGCAATTGGATATGCCAATGAGCTTGGAATACCTTATGGACTTGGTCTTATAAAAAACAGATATGCAAAACGTACATTTATTGAACCTAGTCAAACTCTTCGTGAAGAAGGAGTAAAAACAAAGCTGAGTGTTAACAAGGAACTTGTAAAAGACAAAGTAGTTGTGATGATTGACGACAGTATAGTGAGAGGAACTACTACAAGACAGCTTGCTCAAATGGTGAGAGAAGCAGGAGCTAAAGAGGTTCATGTTCGTATAGCCTCTCCTCCAGTTACCCATTCATGTTTTTTTGGAATAGATACTCCATTTAGAAGTTACTTGATTGGTGCAAACAAGACTGTTGATGAAATTAAAAGCTATATAAAAGCAGACAGTCTACATTTTTTAAGCATGGAAGGCTTAATTAAATCCACAGGCTCAGACAGAGGATTTTGTCTAGCTTGTTTAAATGGGGATTACCCAATGGAAGTTCCAAAATTTGATTAATTAAAGGGGATTAATATGTCTGATAAATTAACATATAAAGATTCTGGTGTAGATATACATGCTGGATACGAAACAGTGAGATTAATAAAGGATTATGTAAAAAAAACTTACACTAAAGGCGTGTTGTCAGATATTGGCGGCTTTGGGGGAATGTTTGGAATAGATAAAAATGAATATGAAGAACCTGTATTGGTTTCTGGCACAGATGGAGTTGGAACCAAGCTAATGATAGCCTTTAAAACAGATGTTCATGATACTATTGGTGAAGATGCAGTAGCAATGTGTGTTAATGATGTAATCTGTCAAGGCGCTAAGCCATTGTTTTTCTTGGATTATATAGCAACTGGGAAATTAGACCCAAAAAAAGCAGCGGACATAGTAAAAGGCGTTGCAAATGGATGTATTAAGGCGGGTGCAGCTTTAATTGGTGGAGAAACTGCAGAAATGCCAGGTCTTTACAGTGAGGGTGAATATGATATTGCTGGATTTTGTGTTGGCATAGTTGATAAAAAGAAAATAATTAACGGGTCAACAATAGTTGAAGGGGATGTTCTCATAGGAATTCCTTCAAGTGGAATTCACAGCAATGGTTATTCGCTGGTTAGAAAAGTATTTTTTGACCATAAAAATTATGATGTGAATCAATATGTTGAGGAGTTAGGATGCACATTGGGAGAAGCTCTCATTGTTCCTACAAGAATATATCCACAACTTATTTTAGATTTAATATCTAAATTTGAAATTAAGGGTATGTCAAATATTACAGGTGGCGGTTTTTATGAAAATATTCCAAGAATGTTTCCAGAAGGATTAACAGCTGATATTGTTACAAAAAACATTAATGTACTTCCTATATTCGACCTTATGCAAAAGGAAGGAAATATTGATATTGATGAGATGTATTCTACATTTAACATGGGGATTGGAATAGTTGCAGCAGTTAGTCCAGATGTTTCTTTAAATGTGATTGAATATTTAGAAAGTATTGGAGAAAAACCAGTAGTAATAGGAAAAATGGTAAAAAGAGAAGGCGGGCTTAATATATGCCACAATTAAAAATAGGTGTATTGATTTCTGGCTCAGGAACAAATTTACAGTCAATAATAGACAATATTGAAAAAGGTCAAATTAATGGTAAAATAGCAGTAGTTATTTCTAACAAAAGTGATGCATACGGATTAGAAAGGGCAAGTCAGCACAATATTGACAATGTCTTTGTCAGTCAAAAAAAATATGAAAACTTTGAAGCATATAATGATGCCTTAATTGAAGAGTTAGAAAAACATGGTGTTGAAGTTATAGTTCTAGCTGGATATCTAAAAATTTTATCAAGCAAATTCATTGAAACATACAGAAATAGGATTATTAATATTCATCCATCTCTTATACCATCCTTTTGTGGCAAGGGCTACTATGGACTTAAAGTTCATGAGGCTGCTATAAATTATGGTGTGAAATTAAGCGGTGCAACCGTCCATTTTGTAGATGAAGACGCTGATACAGGACCAATTATAATTCAGGAATCTGTTTTAGTGGATCATGATGACACTGCAGAAACACTTCAGAAGAAAATTCTAAAAATAGAACATAAGATACTCCCTTTAGCTGTTAAATATTTCTGCGAAGGTAAAATAGAGGTTACTGGAAGAAAAGTAAGAATCAATTTTGATTTGTAAAAGAGCAATGTATAATTGTTAGAGTATAATTCTTAATTTAATAAGCAAATAATAATATATTTATATATTATTAAAATAAATATAAGGAGAGTAATCATGAGAGCATTAATTAGTGTATCTGATAAAACAGGTATAGTTGAATTCGCAAAAAAACTTCAAGAACTTGGAGTTGAAATAATCTCAACAGGAGGAACTCATAAGACTCTTGAAAATGCAGGTGTAAAAGTAATTGGTATTTCTGAGGTTACTGGTTTTCCTGAATGTTTGGACGGAAGAGTAAAAACTTTGCATCCTAATATACACGCTGGTCTCTTAGCAATTCGTTCTAACCCAGAGCATATGAAGCAATTGGCAGATTTGAACATAGATACTATAGACATAGTTGTAGTTAATTTATATCCTTTTAAACAAACAATACTTAAAGAAAATGTAGCAAGGCAAGAGGCTATTGAAAACATAGATATTGGCGGACCAACAATGCTTCGTTCAGCAGCAAAGAATTATCAGGATGTCGCAGTAGTTGTGGACCCGAGAGATTATGATAAAATCATTAATGAAATAAAAGAAAATAAAGAAGTGTCACTTGATACTAAATTTTATTTGTGTTCAAAAGTGTTTGCCCATACAGCAAACTATGACACGTTAATTGCAACTTACATGAAAAAAGAAAGACAAGATTATGATTTGCCTGAAACCTTCACAATGACATTTGAAAAAGTTCAAGAAATGCGTTATGGTGAAAATCCTCATCAAAAGGCTGCATTTTACAAAGAAGTTAAAAAGGCTGACGGGCTTCTAGCATCAGCAGTACAACTTCATGGCAAAGAATTGTCATTTAACAACATAAATGATACAAATGGAGCCTTAGAACTTTTAAAAGAATTTGAAGAACCAACTGTTGTTGCTTGCAAACACTCTAATCCTTGTGGAGTTGGAACTGGGGATACTATTTACGAAGCGTATATTAAAGCTTTTAATGCTGATCCTACCTCTATTTTCGGCGGAATAGTAGTTATGAATAAAGAAGTTGATGAAAAAACTGCAGTAGAAATAAATAAAATATTTGTTGAAATAGTTGTTGCTCCTTCTTATTCTGAGAAAGCACTTGAAATACTTAAATCAAAGAAAAATATAAGATTGTTGTTAATAGAGAATATAATGGAAAAACAAGACGAAAATTCCTATGATCTCAAGAAGGTTGCAGGAGGAATTCTTGTTCAAACAATTGACTCTAAACTTTTTTCTCAAGAAGAAAAATTAAAAACAATTACAAAAAATGAACCTTCAGAACAAGAAATGAAGGATTTAATAATGGCATGGAAAATTGTAAAACACACAAAATCAAATGCTATTACCATAGTTAAAAATGGACAGTCCATAGGTGTGGGACCTGGTCAGGTAAATCGTATTTGGGCGTGTAAGCAAGCCATAGATCATGCTGTTGAATTTCTTGGACATGAAAGCCTTAAAGGAGCAGTCCTTGCATCTGATGCATTTTTTCCATTTCCTGATTGTGTAGAAGAAGCAGCAAAGGCAGGAATTACTTCCATTATTCAGCCTGGAGGATCGTTAAATGACAATGCTTCAATTGAAGCTTGCGACAAATACAATATTTCAATGATTTTTACTGGAATGCGACATTTTAAACACTAGGAGGTACTGATGAAAATACTTGTAGTTGGAAGCGGAGCTAGAGAACACACTTTGTGCTGGAAATTAAAGCAAAGTGAAAAAGTTGCTAAATTATACTGTGCACCAGGCAATGCGGGCATAGGAGAAATAGCAGAGATTGTAAACATAAAAATAGATAATTTAGAAGAACTTACAAATTTTTCAGTTGACAATAATATAGATTTAGTTGTGGTAGGACCTGAAGGACCGTTGGTAAATGGACTAGTTGATATGCTTATGGAAAAGGGAATCAAAGCTTTTGGACCCATGAAGAAAGGTGCAAGGCTTGAAGGAAGCAAGTCGTATTCAAAGGACTTCATGAAAAAATATAACATACCTACAGCAAAATACGAAGTTTATGAAGATTCAAAACTAGCACTAGAGGGATTAAAATGTTTTGATTTGCCCGTAGTTATAAAAGCAGATGGTCTGGCTGCAGGTAAAGGCGTTTTAATTTGTGAAACTATGGAACAAGCAAAACAAGCAATCAATAGCATAATGAATGACAAACAGTTTGGAGAAGCAGGAAATCTAGTAGTTATTGAAGAATTCATTGATGGGATTGAAGCTTCCCTGCTTTGCTTTGTTGATGGCAAAAATATTATACCAATGGAAAGCGCAAGAGACTATAAAAAAGCATATGATGATGATAAAGGCTTGAATACAGGAGGGATGGGAAATTTTTCACCAAATCCTATTTATACGGAATCATTAAATGATTATATAAATGATAAAATTATTAAAACAACTTTTGATGGTTTTATTGGAGAAAAAATAGATTTTAGAGGAATTTTGTTTATAGGGCTCATGATAAAGAACGGAAAAGCAAAAGTATTAGAATACAATACCCGTTTTGGAGACCCTGAAACTGAATCAGTAATTCCAAGATTAAAATCAGATTTAGTAACAATTATGTTAAAATGTATTGAGGGAAACCTTTCAATGGATGATTTGGAATGGAAAGAAGAAAAAAGTGTTACAGTAATACTTGCTTCTGGTGGTTATCCTGAAAAATATGAAAAGGGCAAGGTAATTACAGGACTTGAACTAGTGGATGAAGATATAATTGTATTCCACGGAGGAACTAAATTGTCAAAAGGCCAGGTAGTAACTGATGGTGGAAGAGTTCTAGCAGTAACTGCTCTTGGAAATTCACTAGATGAAGCTAGAGAAAAGGTTTATAAAAATATTCCGAAAATCAAATTTGAAAATATGGAATACAGAAAAGATATAGCAAAAATATAAATATAAAGCATAAAATATTAAAGGACGAAAGTCCTTTTTTTTTATTTATATCATTAAGCAAAATTAGCTGAATATATTAATACTATAATGTTAATAGGGGGGTTGTCATGCTTATTCATACTGTTCAAAAGGGAGAAGTATTGTGGAAAATTGCCAATTATTACAATGTTGATATTAAAAAAATTATGGAAATGAATGGAATAACTAATCCTGAACTTTTACTTGTTGGTCAATCACTTTTAATACCTTATGAAGATAATGTTTACGTTGTAAAAACTGGTGATACAATGTGGAAAATTGCACAAAATTATGGTGTACCTATCCAAGATTTATTGTGGGAAAATAAAATTCTAAATCCAAATTTAATATATCCAGGACTATCTTTAAAAATACCTGAAAAACAAAAGCCTGAAATTGAAGTGAATGGATTTACCTATATACTAGGAGAAAATGCATTGCCAATAGTAAGTGAAGCAGGGGATTTTTTAACATACCTAAGTCCATTTGCTTATTTAATACAAGAAGATGGAAGTCTTGTATCTATTGATGACGAATCCGCCATTGGGGAGGCCATATCTAAAGGCGTGATACCTATGATGTCTATAGTGAATTTTACTAGCAATATGAAAGGAGAAAATCTTGCAAGTATAATACTCAACAATCCTCAAACTGTAAAAACAGTGCAGACAAATATCTTAAATATTATGAAAGACAAAGGATATCAAGGATTAAACATTGATTTTGAATATGTCATCCCAGAAGATAGAGAGGTGTACAATGATTTTCTAGAGAGCACAGTTAATAAGCTCCATGATGAAGGCTATTTTGTTTCAACCGCTTTAGCTCCTAAAATAAGTCCTGACCAAAAGGGTGTCCTATACGAGTCACATGATTATGTAACACACGGAAAACTAGCAGATTTTGTTGTATTAATGACTTATGAGTGGGGATGGAGAGGTGGTCAGCCAAGGGCAATTTCACCTTTAAATGAAATTGAAAAGGTTCTTGACTATGCAATTACAGCTATACCAAAAGATAAAATTTTAATGGGCTTCCAAATTTATGCAAGGGATTGGAAATTGCCTTTCGCTAAAGGGCAGGAGGCAGAAACAATAAGTGTTGAAGAAGCAATGAACAGAGCTTATAAAAGCAAGGCGGAAATTAAATATGATTATGTAAGTCAATCACCATATTTTCGCTACACAGATGAAGAAGGGAATGCCCATGAGGTTTGGTTTGAAGATGCAAGAAGTGCCCAGGCTAAATTTGATGTTGTAAAGGAATATGATTTAAGGGGCTTAAGTTATTGGGGTCTAGGCTATCCTTTTTCACAAAATTGGAGTCTTTTAGAAAATAATTTTGACATCAAAAAAAAATAGGACAATATAAATTAAGGGCAGTATTTTGAATATAAATGTCCTTAATTTTTATTGTATAAAATTTATCTTTCTATTTTATTTAAACAATTACAACTTGACTTATTTGATTGAGGCAATTTAATAATGTTGATTAAAGGAATAAGGTACAAATATACTGCGAATGGTATGGCTTTAGCACCAACAGACAGCGTAGCAAGAGGAACAGCAATTGCTATGCTCCATGGGAAAAGTTCGGATATCATAATAGCTGTATTTTCTAAGTCAATTGCCAAATCTTCTTTTGTGTATCCTTTTTCGTCATAGATATTATGCATAAGTTGTTGTGTAAGAAGTACAGGAAGTGTCTGATTGCAACAAAATGCCCCTGTAATTACACTTGTGAAGACTGTTGTTAAATAAACGCCAGTTTTTTGGCTTAGTTTTACTAGAAGTCCTTGTATACCATTAAGCATTCCAGTTTCTTCAAAAATTCCTGTATAAGATGAAGCAATTAACACTATAAATGCTACAGATATCATTGACAATAAACCGCCTCCAGATATGATGTTTGTCAATGAACTGTCAGCTCCTAAATTAAAACCAAACATCATAGTTTTAAATACTTCTTCAACTGGCATGTTTTGTACAAAAATACAAATTAAAATTGCGGATAAAACGCTAAAAAACATGGATGTTTTTACACTCTTTTTAAAAGCCGCAAGAACAAAAATGATTAGGGCTGGAAATATAGTTATTATATTTAAATTGAAATAATAAGAAATATCGCTGAGCAATGAGTTGTTTGTTACATTTAAAGGGTATTTCCTTGACAAGAAATAGTAAAAAATAAAAGTGAAGACAAAGGGAATTAAACCTGTTATAAACATTCTTTTTACGTTGTCGTATAAGTCGGTTTCGGTTATTGCAGCAACAAGATTGGCACTTGAGGAAGTTGGTGAACATCTATCACCAAAAAAAGCTCCAGAAATTATTGCCCCTGCAGCAGCATTTAAATTAACATCTCCTCCCTTTGCTAAAACAATTAGTACCACACCTATAGTTCCAGCTGTTCCAAAGCTTGTACCAAGTGCAAAAGAAACCAAACAAGAAAGCAAAAATGCAAATAATATAAAATAATCAGGATTCATAAATTTTGTGCCATAGTAAACAAAAAATGAAATTGTTCCGCAACCCCTCCATATAGCAGTTATTATTCCAATCAATGCAAAAATAGGCATTAGTGAGAATGCTTTCTTCATTCCATGCAAAAGCATCGTTACAATACTTTTTAAATTGTAGCCCCTGTGAAATGCCACAAATGAAAAAGAAAACATACCTATGAGCAATGGGAAAATTGTTGATATATTAATTGAAATACTATAAATGAGCGATAGGGTAAAAATTGAAACGGCAATTAGAAAATCCATATAAGCCCCCGTAAAAAATACATTACTAATATTATATAATTAAATTTAGAAAATACAATAAAAAAATATAAAAAAACAAAACTATCAGTCCAGGACAAAGATAGCTTTGTTTTTTTATTCACAAAAATTCCCAAATTAATAAAGTTGACTTTTATTGATTATATATATAAAATACATATGTACAAGATAGATATCTCCGAGCTTAAGGTTCTAAAGCATTGCCATGAAACTTAAGTCGTTAGGGTTCGCTTGGAAACAAACGAGCCTCCCAATGGAAAGGAGAATGCGTAGCATTTTTTCTTTTCGTATTTTATTATATGAGAGGAGTTTTTTTATGAAAAAAACTAAAACGAAAAATCTTTTGGTAGTATTGCTTTCTTTAATTTTTGTATTTGCAGTGACAGCATGCGCTAAAACAGAAGCACCATCACAACAACCTGCTGAAGAGAAACCGGCACAAGAAGTACCTGCAGAAAAACCAGCAGAGGAAAGAAGCTTTATATTAGCTACTACAACAAGCACACAGGATTCAGGTCTTCTAGACTACTTAGTGCCGATTTTTAAAGAAAAAACAGGAATTACTGTTAATGTTGTGGCAAAAGGAACAGGAGCAGCTTTGGAACTAGGAAAAAATGGCGATGCCGATGGTCTTTTAGTCCATGCTAAGGAACAGGAAGAAGCTTTTGTTCAAGAAGGATTCGCCAAAGAAAGATTTGATGTAATGTACAATGATTTTATAATTGTAGGACCGGAAACAGATCCAGCTGGTTTGATTACAAATGCTCCTAATGATCCTATTAAGGCATTTGAATTATTGTCTCAAACTCAGTCAACATTTATATCAAGAGGCGATGAATCAGGTACACACATAAAGGAAAAAGCATATTGGACCGAAGCAAATATCACTCCTGAAGGAGATTGGTATGTTTCGGCTGGAACAGGAATGGGGGCCGTTTTACAAATGGCTGATGAGAAACAAGGTTATACTCTAACTGACAGAGCAACTTATTTGTCTATGAAGGATGAACTTAGTCTTGTTATAGCTACTGAAAAAAATGATAAAATGTATAATCAATATGGTGTAATGATGGTTAATCCAGATAAATACCCTATAAAGCAAGCAGAAGTTCAAGAATTCATGGATTGGTTGCTTTCTGAAGAAGGACAGGAACTTATTGGTGGATATGGAGTTGAAAAATTCGGAAGTCCATTGTTCGTACCAAATGCAAAATAATTAAGGTGAAAAGATGTTTGAATTTATTAGAAATTTTTTAACTGAATATAATGACATTCTGCCAGTAATAACTCTATCATTGAGAGTTTCTTTGACTTCTGCATTTATTGCATCGGTTTTAGGTCTTACTTCAGGTATTGTAGTGGCACTAAATGAATTCAAATTGAAAAAACCTATCATGAGGGTAGCAAATACCCTCATGAGTTTACCTCCAGTTCTCATAGGACTTCTTGTATATATGTTGCTGTCTAGAAAAGGTCCTCTAGGAAGTTTTGGTCTTTTGTTTTCACCAACCGCAATGATTATTTCTCAATCATTGCTTGTTTTTCCAATAATATTTGGACTTACGGTTTCATCAATTTCTGAAACTGCAAAGAATATTGAGCTAACATGTATTTCACTTGGTGCGGATAGAATTAGCACATATATTACTATAGTAAGTGAATGCAGACTGCAGCTCTTTTCTGTTATAACAGCAGGTTTTGGGAGAGCCATATCTGAAGTTGGAGCAGTTATGATGGTTGGGGGAAATATTAAAGGAAGCACGAGAGTAATGACTACTTATATTGCTCTTGAAACTGGGAAAGGCAATTTTAATGAAGCAGTTATCATTGGTTTTGTATTATTAATTATATCATTTATGGTTAACTTAATTTTATACAGGATGCAAAGGAGGGGATAATCATGCGCATTACATTGAAGAATGCAGTTAAAGATTATGGCTCAAGCCGTGTCCTTGATATTTCAAATTTGGAATTCAAAGAAGGAATATATGTTATTCTTGGCTCCAATGGAAGTGGAAAAAGCACACTTTTAAGCTGTATAGCAGGATTGAATAAATTAAGTAGTGGAAATATATTATTTGATGGTAAAATCCTAGAAGATTGTTCAAGAAATTTAATATCCGTTATGGTTCAAAAGCCATACCTTTTTAATAAAAATTCTTATGAAAATATAATAAGTGGTTTAAAATTTAAAAAAGTTAAAAAAGAAGAAATGGACTTAAGAGTTGAAAAATATTTGCATTACTTTGAAGTTGATGAATTGTTAAATAAAAATTCATATTGGCTATCTGGTGGTGAAAGGGCTAAAATTGCTCTTTTAAGAACAGCTGTTTTACAAACAGAAATAACTATGCTTGATGAACCTACAGCGAGTATGGACATAGAAAGTACTATAAAAGCAGAAAATTTAATAAAAGATTTAGCTATTTCAGATAAAATAGTAATAGTGGTCACTCATGATGTGTACCAAGCAAAAAGAATTGCTGATTATGTAATATTTATGGACAAAGGCAAGATAATAGAAATTGGAGATAAAGACAGCGTACTTAATAATCCTAACAATGATTTAGTTAAACAAATATTGAACATTTAAGCAAAATGCTTTTAAAATAGATGGAGGGTTAAAATGATTAAAACGGGTATCTTAACAATAAGTGATAAGGGTTCAAGAGGTGAAAGAGTAGACGGAACAGGACCTGCAGTAAGAGCTGCACTTGAAAACAAAGAATATATAGTTGAATATTACAAGGTAATACCTGATGAGGTAGATTTAATATGCAAGGAACTCATTTATATGTGTGATGAGCTTAAACTTGATTTAATTCTTACAAACGGTGGAACAGGTTTCTCAAAAAGAGATGTTACCCCAGAAGCTACACTCAAGGTAATAAAAAAACAAGCACCTGGAATATGTGAAGCAATGAGACAAAAATCTCTCGCCATAACACCAAAAGCAATGCTCTCTAGGGCAATTGCAGGAATAAGAGACAATACACTAATAATCAATCTTCCGGGGAGTCCTAAAGGAGCGGTTGAAAATTTGCAATTTGTACTTCCTGCCCTGCCACATGGAATTGAAATACTTAACGGCACTGGCGGAGAATGCGCAAGATAGGAGGCACATATATGGATTTGTTCAATGTTTTATCAGTTAAAGATACAAGAAAAGTAATTGACGATAATTTTTTTATGGAAACCGAAAGTGAATTAGTACATCTTTATGATGCCACTGGCAGAATTTTAAAAAATGATGTGGTTGCACCTGACAATGTTCCTGATTTTAGACGTTCAACAGTTGATGGTTATGCAGTTTATTCTAGAGATGTATATGGTGCAAGTGAATCAATGCAGTCAATGCTTGACTTAAAAGGTGAAGTGTTAATGGGCAAGCATGCAGAAGGGGAAATAAAAATTCCAGGTCAGTGTTATTACGTTCCAACAGGAGGAATGCTTCCTAAAGGGGCTGATTCAGTAATAATGATTGAATACACAGACAAGCTTGATGAAAACACTATTCTTGCCTCTAGACCTTCCTCTCCTGGTGAAAATGTTATAGAAATAGGCGAAGACATTAAAAAAGGTGAAGTAGTAATAAAAAAAGGAACTAAATTAAGAGCCTATGAAATTGGAGTTCTTTCAAGTCTTGGTTTTCTTGAAACAGAAGTTTATAATAAACCCATAATTGGTATAATATCAACAGGGGATGAAGTAGTTAATCCGGGACAAACAATTATGCCGGGACAGATTAGAGACATAAATACATATTTGTTATATTCTTTAATAGAAGAAAGCGGATGTAAAGCGGTAAAATATGGATTAGTTAAGGACGAATACAACTTGTTGAAAAATACGGTAGAACAAGCTGTTTCAGAATGCGATATAGTCCTTATATCTGGTGGAAGTTCCGTAGGCAAAAAGGATAACACGGTAAATGTAATCAATGATTTAGGAGAGATTTTTGTCCATGGTATTTCCATAAAACCAGGGAAGCCTACTATTATTGGAAAATCAAAAGGCAAGATAATTTATGGCTTACCAGGTCATCCATTGGCCTGTGCAATTATCTTTCAAGTAATGGTTAAATACTATATTGAAAAAATAACTAATCATGTAGAAAATACTTACCAAGTTCAATGTAAATTTAAAATAAATTACCATAAAGCTAAAGGAAGAGAAGAATATCTACCAGTAACAATAGAAGAAATTGATAATGAGCTTACAGCAACACCGGTATTTGGAAAATCTGGACTTATTACAGGTTTTTCTAAAGCGTGGGGATATATTAGAATTGAAAGAAACGAAGAAGGAATTAAAGAAGGACAAATTATAAACGTATATAAGTTTTAGGAGGCGATACTTTGCAAAATGTATACTTATCTAATTATGAATTAGAAGAAGCACTAGATATTTATTTTAAAAAACTAGGAAGTTTAAATTCTGAAATTGAGACAGTAAAAACTTGGGAAGCAAACAATAGGGTTACAGCAAATGCAGTATTTGCAATTATATCTTCACCACATTACAATTCTTCTGCCATGGATGGAATAGCGGCAAAAAGCGAAAAGACATATTCAGCTTCGGACAGAAATCATATAGTACTTACAGAGGGTGAAGACTATATTGTTGTTGATACGGGAGACCCTATACCAAGAGAATATGATTGTGTAATAATGGTAGAGGATTTGATTAAGATCCAGGACAATAAATTTGAAATATATCAAAGTGCAGTTCCATGGCAAAACATTAGGCCATTAGGAGAAGATATAGTTGAAAACCAGCTTATTGTTGCTTCAAAACATAAAATAAGACCGGTTGATATTGGTGCATTAATTGCAGGTGGTATAAATGAAATAGAGGTATTCAAAGCTCCAAGAGTAGGAATTATTCCCACAGGAACTGAAATTGTAGAACCAGGCACAAAACTTAAAGTTGGGGACATAATAGATTTCAATTCAAGAACATTTGCGGCCCAGGTCAGTGAATGGGGTGGAATACCAAGACGTTATGATATTGTAAAAGATGATTATGAGAAAATAAAAAAAGCTGTATTAAAGGCAAATAGTGAAAATGACATAGTACTAATAAATGCAGGTTCATCAGCTGGAAGAGAAGACTTTACTTCTTCAGTTATATCAGAATTAGGTGAATTAATAATACATGGAGTTGCTATAAAGCCTGGAAAACCTGTAATGATGGGTGTAATAAACAATAAACCTATAATAGGAATACCTGGATTTCCAGTATCTGCGTATTTTGTTATGGAAAAAGTAGCAAAGCGTTTGATTTTAGGCTATGAAGGACTTGAAGTAGAAGAATACAAAGTGGTGGATGCAAATTTAACAAGAAGGTGCATGTCATCCTTAAAGTATTTGGAATTTGTTAGAGTAAAGTTAGGCTATATAGGTGGCAAATATGTGGCAACTCCACTTACAAGGGGTGCAGGTGCAACCATGTCCTTAGTAAATGCAGACGGTGTTTTAGAAATTGACCAAAGCATAGAAGGAATTGAAGCAGGAACAACTGTTAAAGTAAGGTTATTAAATGAAGAAGATAAAATCAAAAATACATTAATATGCATTGGCAGTCATGATCCAATTATAGATATTGCATCAGATATTATGCATTCAAGAAATAAGAAATTTTATCTTTCATCTACAAATGTTGGAAGCACTGGTGGCCTAATGGCACTAAAAACAGGAGAGACACATATGGCACCAACCCATTTGTTGGACATGGAAACAGGGGAATACAATGTATCTTATTTAAAAAAATATTTGCCTAATAAAAAAATATACCTGGTTAAATGTGTTAACAGAATTCAAGGCTTTATGGTTAAAAAAGGCAATCCTAAAAACATTATAAGCTTTGTAGATATTGCTAAAGACGGCGTAAAATTTGTTAATAGGCAAAGAGGGTCTGGAACTAGACTTCTTCTTGACTATAATTTAAATAAACTAAGTATAGATAATAACAAAATTAGAGGATACTCAAGAGAAGAATTTACACATTTAGCTGTTGCAGCTGCAGTAGAAGCAGGGGATGCAGATGTTGGTCTTGGAGTTTATTCGGCTGCTGCAATGATGGGTCTTGATTTTATACCTGTCTGTAATGAAGAATATGACTTAGCAATACCAGAAGAATTTATGGATATGGAAGTAATAAAGGAATTTATTGAAACCATCAAGTCAGACGAATTTAAAGTAAAACTTGATGAACTTGGTGGATATGAATACAGTGATACAGGTAGAATAATAGAATAGAGGAGTTTGTTAGATGAATGACAAAAAAGGAAGAACAATTGATTATTTAAGAGTATCACTTACTGATAGATGTAATTTGCGCTGTATTTATTGCATGCCTGAAGAGGGTATTGATATAAAAAAGTGTCATCATGATATATTAAGATTTGAGCAAATAGAAAAGATCATTACTGCAAGTGCAGCCCTTGGGATAAAAAAAGTGAGATTTACTGGTGGGGAGCCACTTATTTTAAAGGGATTAGATAGATTAATAGCGCATACTGCATCCATGCCTTCAATAAATGATATATCATTGACTACAAATGGAATATTGCTTGCTGACATGGCAGAAGATTTGAATAAAGCTGGATTAAAGCGTGTTAATATAAGCTTAGATACTTTAAAAGCAGATAAATTTAAAGAAATTACAAGGTGTGGAGATATAAATAAAGTTTTTTCCGCAATTGAAAAATGCATGAGTCTTAATATGTTACCTATAAAAATTAATATTGTTTTAATGAAAGGTATCAATGATGATGAAATTGGTGATTTTATTAATTTAACAAAAGATATGCCTATACAGGTAAGATTTATTGAATTAATGCCTATTGGTGAGGGAGCTAAATATTTTGATAAATGTAGCATGAAAGTAGAAGAAATTATAGAAAGATTCCCAGAACTTGTTCAAATAAAAGATGATAGCAGGGTTGCATCTGTTTATAAAATACCTGGAGCAAAAGGTTCTGTAGGTTTAATAAGTCCAATAAGCTGCAAATTTTGTTCTGACTGCAATAGAATAAGATTGACTTCAGTAGGAACAATAAAGCCATGTCTTCATTCATCTGAAGAAATCAACTTGATTCCATATTTAGATGATGAAAAAAAAATAAGTGAAATAATTAGAGATGCTGTGTTCAACAAACCAGCGGAGCACCATTTAGAGACAGAAAAAAAGAGTGATACAGATAAGATGATGTACCAAATAGGAGGATGATATGGAATTAACCCACATTAATGAGCAGGGCAGAGCAAGAATGGTAGATGTAAGCGAGAAAAAAGAAACAGTTCGGGTTGCAGTTGCTTCAGGTAACATATCTATGAAAAGAGAAACATTAGAAAAAATAAAAGAAGGTTTAATTATAAAAGGGGATGTCCTTTCTGTAGCACAAGTTGCTGGAATTATGGGAGCAAAAAAAACATCCGACATTATTCCAATGTGCCACCCAATTATGATTACAGGCTGTGACATAAATTTTTCGCTTAATTTCCAAGATAATAAAGTTGAAGTTACAGCCACTGCAAAAACTATAGGACAAACAGGAATTGAAATGGAAGCAATTACTGCAGTAACAATTGCGTGTCTTACTATTTATGATATGTGCAAAGCTATTGACAGAGGAATGATTATATCTAATGTGATGCTAATGAAAAAATCTGGTGGTAAATCTGGCGTATTTGAAAGAAGTATAGAATAAAATTACAGGAGAATAACATGGCAAAAGTTACAGCTGTTAATACGAGTAAAACAAAAGGAGTTGTAAAAGAATCAATAGAAAAAGGTTATTTTCAGGTGAATCATGGACTTGTAGGAGATGCCCATGCAGGCGAATGGCACAGACAAGTAAGCTTGCTTGGGGAGGAAAGCATAGATAAAGTAAAAGTAGAAGGAATTGATTTAAGTGCTGGTAAATTTGCTGAAAATCTCACAACACAAGGAATTGTTCTATATGAACTTCCAATTGGTACAAAACTTAAAATTGGCGAAACAGAGATGGAGGTTACTCAAATAGGCAAGGAATGTCATCATGGATGCGCTATTAGAGAACTAATTGGAGACTGTGTTATGCCAAAGGAAGGTATTTTTACAAAAGTATTAGTTCCAGGGTGGATTAAGGCTGGAGATGAAATAGAAGTTATTTAGATTTGAAAAAATGTGCAGCAATAAAAATTGTATATACTTTTGTCTTTGACAGACTTGACAAATGTTTTCAACTATTTAGTTTTATTTGAAAGATATCATTCAATATATTGGATGATATCTTTTTATATATGAAAAATATTTTTAAATATTAATTTTGTATAAAATATTGTTATTAGATATATATATCATTCTATGTTAATATATATTTTGCGTCAGCTTGAAATTCAAAGATTGAAGGATAATGCTGTGAATAAAATGAAGATATACATGAATTCCATTGGAATAATGGCGCCAGTTGTTTTTATTGCATTGTTTGTCGTAGCAAATATTTTTTTGTGCCAGGATTGCCTATAACTATTTTGTCCGGAATATTATTTGGAGCTTTGCCTATAGGGAAATTCCAACAAAAGACATTTTACTTTACTC
>JBGUET010000014.1:0-18194 GCA_041821225.1 Sedimentibacter sp. | reverse complement strand
CCATATCATTGAAGGTTATTGGATTCCAAATAACTGAATAAGTGGAATTAGTCAAAGAGTTTAGCTGTGCATAGTATTTATCGCCAACTTTCACTATTTTAGTTGGAATATGGCTGAAAGTACCATCTTCATTATATACAATCCCTGTTGTAATCTTATTAGAGTTTATCCCTTCAGGAATCTCAAACATACGTCCTACATAATTTGCAAACTTACTTACAGTAACCGTTTCGTTGGTATCAATGTTAGTAACAGTAATATCAAAGTTCATGGGCGAAATAACTATCTCGTAATTTTTGGCAGCAGCCTGTTGCATAATTTTTTCAATTACTAAGTCACTTGGCGCAGAAATATTTATTTTGACTTCAAGTTTGCTAAGATCTCCCACAACACCGAATTTTTTTGCTATCTCTCGGATATCTATATCCTTAGCAGCAACTGTGTAATCAACATTACCATATGTTGCTTTTAAATCAGAGTTTTCTTCACTCATCTTGTCTATAACATCACCAGTTAAAACAACAAGAGCATTACTCACTGGAGTTATAACAACAACTTTATTCGAATGAGAAGACGTGGAAGCAGATTTAACAACAACAACATCAACACTTGTTTTTAAATTATTCGGATTTGATATGGTGTCACCTAATGCTAGTGTTCCAGAAAAAGCATATGTTCCTGCCAAACTACCATTATATTCAGGTGTTCCACCATCCCAAGTTATTGCTACACTTGTAGTCGTTGAATTGCTCAAATTAACACTAACACTCTCTGGTAGACCAATATTATTTATAGAGGTTCCATTGGATACATTAATTTGTGAAATGCTTGATACCGTTGTAACACTATTTATAATTACTTCAGGTAATTCATACTCACCATTCATCGCAAGCATTGGATACCCCTGATTCATACCTTCAATTATGACCCAATTTTTTAACTGCACAGCACAATCTAAGTTCAAGTCATTTACACGATTATTAAGTAAATCTAAATATTCTTGAGATTTCAAAACCTCATCTGCTGTAGATTGAATAACATCTGTCAAAACTGGAGTTTCATTATCATAGGCACCATATTCAGCAATTCCTGCTTTAAATGTTAACACCGGACTCAGGTTTTCGGTTGAAGTCGTTATGTTACCTATTAGCCCGCCCATTATAACGCTACCTGCGTTTGTAGACGATCCTTCAATTGTCCCAATGGAGTATGCATTAGCCATAGCTAAAGTCCCAATAACATTTATCGCCACAGCTCCACCTATTGTTACCGCAGTACCCTGTCCATTCATATTACCTGTGTTGTAACAATTGAAAATATTTTCTTCATACGAAAGTGCTACGATTCCACCTATAATTACCACATCAATTGCTGCAGCAGATATGTTGCCTTGATTAGAGCTGTTAAATATACCAACATCATATCCAACATCTTCTGAATCTTGCATTGCGTATATAGGAACAGCTAATGCCACTATTCCACCAAGCATCATATCATCGTCAATAACACCAATAACAGATATAGTACCTTCGTTAATACATTGATCAATAAGATTACCTCCAACAGAAATTCCCAATATTCCAGCTGCGAAAAGGGTATCTCCTGTGCTATCTGTACTTAAAACGATATCGACATCTGTTGTACAACGAATAATGTCTGTGTTAAAAGCCATCAAAACTAATCCAGTCGCTAATACTCCAGAACTCAGGTTTATTGAACCATCCACATCAATATTTTTCAGAGTGCACCTACCGTCATGCGTACCTACAATACCAAATAAAGATCCAAAAGGTTGAGAGCCGTTTATTGTCAAATTAGTTATTTTATATCCATTTCCATCAAAATTACCTGTGAATCCATACGAATCCTCAAGAAATGAATCTGCTACAGGATGTCCAATAGGGTCCCAATTATAACCCTCTAATTCAATGTCATTCGTGAGAGTAAATGTTACTCCCTGGTATATTGGGGCAACCGGCTCAGCAGCAGCGACATCAGTAGTCGTGTTAACGGCCAAAGCTAAAGCAGCCAACTGCTGTGGAGTACTAATATTCACTATATCCCCAGGCTCGTATGCGTTTGCTCTTAGTTCGTTATAAAAATCAGCATCATAATTTCCAGGGTCTGTCCATAAAGCACTAGTAGTTATGAGCGTGCCAGCATAAGCAGGTGAATAAATTGAAAACAACATTGCTAGTACAAGTATTAGACTTAACGCCTTATTGTTTTTTTTCATAAAATTTTCCTCCATAGTTTTTTATATAGTTTGTATTTTTTCAAATTCAAAATTATTATAAAACATCCAGTCTAAATCAAACCTAAATGAAGAAGAGACCTATAGGATTCATTTCTCCTATAGGTCTCTTCATATAAACCTTATATACCAACACATTCCGCATTTCCTGCAGAAAATAAAATATGTTGCCTATAAATACTTTTTATTATTTTACAAAACATTCATAATATAATCCATAGCCGGTAACTTTTATTTTGAATACAAAATCAATGCTATAAACTCTAAATCCTCATCCGTATCATTGATAAATTCGTGACCCTCTCCATCATTTGTTAAAGCAACGTCCCCTGGATACAATCTTGTTTCTTCCCCATTATCAATTAACTTGCCCTCACCTTTTATTATATAAAAAGCTTCAAAATCTCCAGCATGGACATGGTTCCCAACAGAATTCCCAGGTTTTAATACCATTTTAGAAAAAAGTCTACCCTTACCACAAAACTCTTCACGTTCTAACAATTCAGTAACCTGTACTTCACCATTTCCGCCTTGAATATTTTTAGAAACTGTAACTAAATCTTCTTTTCGTCTTATCATGATTTCTCCTCCAATTAAATAAGCTTGGTATCATATAAAATTTATATAATACCCAAGCTTGTATATTTGTTACTATTTTAATACAACTAAACCGTAATTGCAATTATTTTTTACAAACGTTTTCTTTTATAATCTTCACTGTCACTCTATTCCTTAAAAAAATTTAATTATCCATTAAATTTATTATTTTTCCAATCTAAAAACTTGGTTGAATAATCTAGAGTTTCAGTGGGACAAGCATTGTTGCATTGATTGCACTGAATACATTTTGATTTGTTCGTAATAATTTTCTGCCCTGCAATTCTTGACAACAAAGATAATACAGTTCCTAAAGGGCAGTAGTAACAGTATCCTCTTATTGACTTATACTTTCTTATATTTTTTATAAAAGTGATGGGCTGTTTGCACAATGATTCCCGTAATTAAGCCTACTGTTATTAGCATAAACAAAGACAATAAGCCTGCTAAGTCTCCCCAACCATTTAAATCGGCCATTAATCTTCGAAACAATTCAAAATATCCCATTGCAATGCCTATTATGAAAAATATCAAAGCATATTTTAGCTTATAGAAATATAAAGCCGCCGATACGCCTCCCAACATTAATGAAAACAAGACATAAAATACTATGTTCTGCAATGTTACCTCAGTGTTATTAATAAATCTAATCCCTATAAACATTAATACAAAAGATATTGTTGCCACGATTAATCCTGTGAATATTGATTTATGCTCTTTCACGCTATACTCCTTAAATCCATTATTTTATTTTTATTAATATATATTATACCAGAATTTTTGGAGTATAATCATATTTAAAAAACCACTGCCGATTTATTCCTTGAAAAACAAACAACTTGTACAATTTTCTCTTTAAAGCAAATGAGACATTTAAAACACATCCCCACTGTCACATTATATAAATCTACTGATTTGCTCAACTGTACCGTGTTCCAAAGCTCTTGGGATTTTTTCTATAAAACCATAAGGGATTACTGCTGCAACTATTTCATCTTCTGGCAAATTAATAATTTTTGCAATTGCTTTTTCGTCAAATATTCCCTGAATTACTGTTCCTACACCTTTTTCATGTGCAGCGAGACAAAATTGATGAGCTGCAATTCCTGCATCAAACATTGACCATGTATCGCCTTTTTCCGAAGCAATCCCAGCATTTGGTTTGTGACCGCTCTTTCCTTTTACATAGCTAAGGATTACTACACCTGCAGCACTGTTCAATGCTGCTATATTTCCCTCAAATCCGTTGTATCCTTCTTCACCTATTCTTGTTTTAACATCTTCATTATCAACCACTGTGTATCTAGCGATCTGAAAATTAGACCATGATGGGGCGAAACTTGCTGTCTCAATAATTTCCTTCATAATATCTCGTTCAACTTTTTCCTGCTTAAATCTTCTAATGCTTCTTCTTTCCCTTAACATTGTTATTGCATCCATTTTTATTTCTCCCTATTATTTATTCTTTAGTATATAATTTATTAACCTCCATTACCCTTTCAGTAACATCTAATATCACGTTAGGATAAGGGCTAAAAAATTTTCAACTTTTAATTCGTTATTCCACTTAAATTATACCACTTTATAGTATAGCTTCCAGCTTTATTTTTTACACTTCCAATTTTTCTGGTTTTTAGGAGCAATTGTATGTGAACCATTGGATGTTATGTGACTTTGTTACTGTTTAATGTTGTGCAGATGCTATACTCGTAACATAAGAATAAATCGAATAGTTCCTGATCCGCTAAAACGGGGACTCAACTATATAAAAGGAGAAATATATGCTTAATACTAATTTAAACCATCTGCAAACTGCCAAAGAGCTAACAAATACAATTCAAGAAAACGAAAATGTTATGGTTTGTTGTGGCCGAATGGGTCCAATGTGCATTCCCGTTTACGGAGCAATGGAAAAACTAGAAGGAGATTATACCGACGTTAAATTCTACGATATGGAATTTGACAATCCCGAATCCAACATCATAAGAAATCTTCCCGAATGTCGCAACTTCAGAGGACTTCCGTTTACAGTATACTACAAAAACGGCAAGGTTGTTACTGCTACACCAAGTATTCAGAATACGGAACAGATTTCTGAAATTCTCGACAAAGAGTTTGGAAGCAAAGAAGAAATAAAACACGCATAATTAAAATATTAAAAGCAAACTCAATAAATGGGAGGACTGACAATGATATTAAAGGTATTAGGAGGAGTAGTAGCAGGAGGAACCTTAGGTTTCCTTTACTACAAGGTTATCGGATGCTCAACAGGAACGTGCCCCATTACATCTAACCCCATAAACTCAACTATTTATGGTGCTTTAATGGGACTTATGCTCTCCGTACAAATGTAACGGTCCCTCCTATATGATTTTTCAAAACCATAATGGATTCAAACTTTCTGCATCATGCACTTTTAACAACAATCAGAATAATAAATTATCATTAAAGCCTTTTGATATTGCAATTTTATCAGAAGGCTTTTTTTTCGTACTAACTATGAACTTAATTTGTTGATATGTTAAGATTTTCGTACTATAATAAAATAGAGAGCTAAGTAGTGTTATTGTGTTAAATAAAAGGTGTATGCACAATAATTTTAAATATATGAGGAATATATTATGGATTTTATTTTTTAAAAATTACTTAATTATGGGGGGAAACAAGATGATTCAATCACATTATGGTGAAATATATGCACTTATTACAGCAGTATTTTTGACTATTAGTGCTATTTCTTTTGAATTAGCCGTAAAAAAAGTAGGCTCTTTGTCTGCAAATTTTATGAGATTAATAGTAGGATTTATATTAATTAGTTTGTATACAACTTTTTCTAGAGGAATGTTTCTACCAATAGACGCAACTGCAAAGGCATGGATATGGCTTAGTGCATCAGGCATTATAGGATTTGTTATAGGGGATTTGTTCCTATTTCAAGCATTTATAGAAATCGGTTCAAGAATATCTATGCTTATTATGGCACTAGTACCTCCAATTACTGCTTTTTTAGGCTTCATAATTATGAGAGAAATGATTTCATTTTCAGATTTAATAGGGATGGCTATAACAATTTTAGGCATTTCCTTAGTAGTATTGGTTAAAAATCCCGAAGGTAAAAATTTTAAATTTTCTCATTCTATCAAGGGTATTGTTTATGCATCTATTGGTGCGCTTGGGCAAGCATTAGGATTGATACTAAGCAAGATTGGTATGGAAAACTATGATCCCTTTGCCGCTAGTCAAATACGCATAATATCTGGTGTTATTGGATTTATTATAATTTTTATATATATGAAAAAATGGGACAAGTTAAAAGAAGCTATAAAAAATATAGTAGCCATGAAATATATAACAATTGGATCGCTGTTTGGTCCATTTCTAGGTGTATCTTTTAGCCTTTTAGCTATTCAATATACAACCACAGGTGTAGCTTCAACTATAATTTCAATAATCCCTGTACTTATTATTCCTTTCTCAATATTTATTTTTAAAGAGAAAATATCACCAAAGGAAGTTATTGGCGCGATTATATCAGTTATAGGCGTATCGTTGCTTTTCGTGTTATAGCTATTTAAAATTTACGGGATGAAAAAAGCAGTGATGTTGCCCAATTTGACATTCCCTCTGTCAATTAATGTATAGAACTTCAGAAGTAGTCTTTAACAACATCATTTTTTCTTTTTAAATAACAAAATATAAAATCCAACTGCTACAAATATAATCACACATGCTATAACGGTGTATATTACAGCAGGATATCGACCTGAAAATCCGTTTTTAGAAATGTGCTTGATAAATATTCCTGTATAAGCCCATACCATTACAAGATCATATGCAATATCTCTATTCATGCTTATTGTTGCTACTCCTATAAGCATACCTACAATAATCATCACCACAGCCCAAAACGGTTCAGATAATCCAAGTCCATTCCACCCAACACTTACAAGCAATGTTGTTACATTAGCAATGGTTGCAACAGTAATCCAACCAAAATAAACACTGAATGGAAGTCTAATAAAAAACTTTTCTCTCATAGTTAACTTTTCATTTACAATTATGCAATTAATATAGATCAGGCAGGCAAGGATAACAACCATCAGCAGCACAGATAGTGGTATCTTGTTATAATGCCATGAGAAAATCCAAGCTGCATTGGCAATTGATGATATGGAGAAAACTATTCCGATTCTATTTAGAAGATCCGCATTAATAGCATTTGAATCACCTCGAAAAAATCCAAGTAAGTAAAGGGTAAAACCAGCCAATAATAGATAAATAAATCCCCAAATTGCAAATGTTATTGCTGCTGGTGCAAACAGATTAGGGTAAGAATCAGCAACCTGACCTGTTGTTTGTCCATTAATGGGCACAGTATTAGCCATAAAATTCACAATAATCATCAACAAAAACGATACAGCCGCAATAATTTTTACAGAACTTTTCACTTTATTATTAAACATTTCAATGCCTCCTATAAGTATATATTTCACGTTTGCAAACACTAATCCTAATTCTATATTTTATATAAAACACTGCTGTTTTATTCATAGAAAAATAAAGGCTTATATAAATATTCCGAAAATATTTAACGTTTCCTTTTAATCTCTTGCAACCAAAGATTAATTTTTATGCGTTTGACCATTAAGAAATTATATTGTAAAATATATTGTGTACATATTATAGAATTCAAGTTTGATGATTTTATATTCAAAATTTGCAATTTTTAAATATACTTTTGATAACTTAAATTTTAATTTCTACAAAATATTACTCGCAAAATGTTTGGTTTCAAAATAATTATTGCACGATAAAGTAAATAGCAATAAAAGAATGAAAGTTATCTAACTTTTCAAGGCTAGTAATTAAATAACGGAGGTTTTTTTAATGAGTGATTTAAGTAATAAAGTAGCAGTATTTGCCCCATATAAAGAGTTATACGATATTTGTGCTAAATGTATAATGGATAAACAACTAAATTGGAATATAGAATTTGCTAATTCCAACAACGTGTATGAATTAGGTAAAAAATACAAGAAAAACAACTATCAATTAATAATATCAAGAGGTGGCATTGGCAAGACATTAAAAAATGAATTTGGATTTGAAGTAATAGAAATGAACTTGTCCAAGGAAAAAATACTTGCTACTCTATACAAATACAAACATTCTAAGCTAAAAATAGCTATAGTTGAAAATATGGAATTTATCAATGCCTGTAAGTCAATCAATAATATTTTAAAAATTGAATTAGATTACTATGTAATTGAAAATATAAATGAGTTTTCACACGCTATCAATAGTGCATACAAAGATGGTATCGATGTAATAATTGGTGGAAGTTATGGTTTAGAAATAGCAGAAACAATTAATTCATATGATATAACCTATGAGTTAATTAGTTCCGATGCAATTTCAGTCAATGATACATTTGATAAGGCGTGCACTTTTTTAAAGGGTCAAAAATTAGAGTCTGATAAGAATAAAATACTAGAATCTATTATTGCATTTTATCCTAAAGGTATTATATACACTGATGAAAACAAAATAATTAGAAATATAAATAATTATGCAAAAAAAGTTCTTAAAACAGACAAAGCAGTAGGAAGCCATATAACTAAATTTATTAAAGATGATATATTTGATGAGAATATACAATCTAAGAATTCTATTATAACGGTTATATCTGACCAGCAAGTAATGTTAGATGTAATTAATATTATATATGATGAATCAAATTTAGGTTGTATTATATCTTTTCAATATGAAAAAGAAATACTTTCAATGGAAAATAAAATTAGAAGAGATAATGCGCAAAATGGTTTTAATGCCAAGTACACATTTGACAATATTATTGGCAATAGCGAAAGTATTAAATTTGCAGTTAAAGCTGCTAAGATTTTCAGTAAAATTAATTCAACCGTCATGATAACAGGAGAGACTGGAACTGGTAAAGAATTATTTGCTCAAGCTATTCATAATAATTCTTTAAGAAGTAATGAAAATTTTGTAGCTATAAACTGTTCAGCACTACCTTCTCAATTGTTAGAAAGCGAGTTGTTTGGATACAAGGATGGAGCATTTACTGGTTCTAGAAAAGGTGGAAAGCAAGGCTTATTTGAATTAGCTCATAAAGGCACATTATTTTTAGACGAAATTGGTGAAATGGATATTGCCCTACAAGCAAAACTTCTAAGAGTTATATCCGAGCGTGAGATCATGAAGGTTGGGGATAATCAAGTCATACCAGTAGATGTAAGAATAATTACCGCTACGAACAGAAATTTATTTGAAGAAATAGACAAAGGTAATTTCAGGAAAGATTTATATTACCGAATAAATTTAATGAGTATTGAATTACCACCCCTAAGAAACAGGGATGATGACATTAGGTTATTGGTAGATTGTTTTTTATCAAAATATAATAGAAAGTTTTCTACAAACGTTAACAGATTCGATGATGATTTAATGAAAGAAATATTACAATACGAGTGGTCTGGCAATGTAAGAGAACTGCAAAATTTTGTTGAAAAATCCGTTGCTGTAACTGAGAATAATATCATTACCAAAGACAGTATAAGCATATTTGGAAATTCTCTATTTTATAAAAATAAAAAAAATCTCTATACCAACGACAATATAAACAGCGAAACTGTTCAAACTTTGAAGGAAATTGAGAAAAATTTAATAAAAGAGCTGTTAGACAAAAATAATAATAATAAAACCCTAGTTGCACAAATCTTAGATATTGATAGAGGTACTCTAAACAGAAAACTGCAATAGATGTAAAATACAGCAATTGCCGATTCAAAAAACAACAGCGAAGATTTTATTTAGATGAACATATATATCTATATATGGACTAATAAAAATCTTTTTTGTTTTATATCAACCACTTCAACGATTCATAAAATATTTTTCTATTATTGGCACGCTTAATGCTTTTATATGGGTGACTATAAAAAAACAAGGAGGATTTATTATGATTTTAAAGTTTGTAAAAAAAGTTCCAGGTGGGATGATGGTTATTCCTTTATTGATCGGTTCATTCCTTTATACTTTTTTACCATCCATATTGGAAATAGGTGGATTGAGCTCTGCTATATTTTCTAAAGCAGGTACCGCAACAACAATTGGATTTGCCCTAGTCTGTATTGGATCACAATTATCATTTAAACAAGCTCCAACAGCACTAAAAAGAGGTGGCGTATTGCTCTTAACTAAATTTTTAGCAGGGGCATTATTTGGCATTGTAGTTGGTAAATTATTTGGTAATGCCGGAATACTTGGTATATCATCATTGGCAATTATTAGTTCAGTTACTAACAGCAATGGTGGATTATTTATGGCATTAGCAGGTCAATTTGGAGATTCTGAAGATGTTGCTTCACAGGCAGTTATGAATATAAACGATGGTCCTTTTCTTACTTTAGTAGCGTTAGGAGCTTCTGGTTTGGCAGAGATTCCTCTTTTAGGATTGCTTGCAGCTATTGGACCTATTCTTATTGGATGTATTTTAGGAAATTTAGATTCTGAAATCAGAGATTTTTTAAAGCCAGGTGTTGCTATTTCAATTCCATTCTTTGCATTTTGCTTAGGAGCAGGAATAAATTTAACAAGCGTTGTAACAGCAGGCCCATCAGGAATAATATTAGGTCTGTTATGTATAGTTGTAAGTGGTGTTCCAATGTTCTTTGCAGATAGATACATTAATAAACGCCCTGGATATGCAGCTGCAGCAGCTTCAAGTGCAGCGGGAAATTCAGTTGCTACTCCAGCAGCCGTCGCATTAATTGTAGCAGAATATGTACCATTTGTAGAAGCTGCTACAGCACAAATAGCTGCAGCCGTTGTTGTTACAGCAATATTAACACCCCTTTTGACAGCATGGGTTGCTAAAAAGTTTGGCTCTCCAGAAACGGGTATGAAAGAAAAGTTTGTTACTAACTAAATAAAATGAGTTTAAAATTGGAGGTTTAGCAAATGGAAGCAAATAGCGTATTTCTTAATAACAAGGATAATGTTATAACGGCATCAGTAGATATAAAAACAGGCGAAAATGCATACTATTTTAAAAATATGGAATGTGTAGAAATATTAGTTACTGAAGATGTTAGAGCATATCACAAAATTGCTTTAGAAGATATAAACATATCTGAAATCGTTGTAAAATACGGTGAATCAATAGGCAAGGCTACAAAGAAAATAAAAAAAGGTGGACTAGTTGATCACACCAATATTAATAGTATTCCAAGAGATTATCAAAATGAAATGGTGAGGTGCTAATATGAATTTTTACGGATACAAAAGACCAGATGGTAAAGTTGGTATAAGAAATAAAGTTCTGATTTTACCTACTTGTGGCTGTTCAAGCGAAACTTGCCGCATCGTGGCTGAACAAGTAGCAGGTGCAGTAAGCATTATCAATCAAAATGGTTGTGCCGAGGTGAAAGGCAACGAAGAAATAACACAGGCAGTATTAGCAGGATTTGCAGCAAATCCTAATGTATATGGAACAGTTATGATTGGATTAGGATGCGAAAGCAATACTGCAGCAGCAATGAAAAAAATTATAAATGAAAAAACCAATAAACCTTTAGAAGTTCTTATTATTCAAGAAGAAGGCGGAACAGTTGACACTATTAACCGAGCAGTAAAACTGGCAAGAAAAATGGCTATGGAAGCATCATTAGTTAAATTACAAGAATGCCCAATTTCAGATTTAATGCTAGGAATTGAATGTGGTGGCTCCGATGCTACATCAGGATTTGCAGCAAATCCAGTTGTAGGGCATGTAAGTGACTTGCTAGTTGATATGGGAGCAAGTAGTGTAATAAGTGAAACTACTGAATTTATAGGAGCAGAACACATATTAGCCAGACGTGGTATAAATCAAGAGGTAAAAGATAAAATAATAAAAATTTGCAGAGACTTAGAAGAGCATTTAGCTAATGTTAATCAAGATTTAAGAACAGGTCAGCCTACTCCTGGAAATAAAGAAGGAGGATTATCAACTATTGAGGAAAAATCATTAGGATGTATCTACAAGGGTGGAACAAGACCAATTGTAGAAGTAGTTGAATATGCTGAAATACCTACTAAAAAAGGTGCTATTGTAATGGATACACCAGGTTATGACATAGCTTCTGTAAGTGCAATGATTGCTGGAGGCTGTCAAATTATAGCCTTTACTACAGGAAGAGGTACCCCTACAGGACATGCATTGGCACCTGTTTTAAAAATTACAGGTAATAGAGATACTTTTATAAAAATGAACGATAATATGGATTATGACGTAAGTGATGTAACACTTGGTAAAAAATCTATAGAAGAAACTGGAAAAGAATTATTAGAAGAGTTAGTAGAAGTTGCTAATGGAAAAATGACAAAATCAGAAATATATGGTTTTTGCGATATTGCAATCAATAGAATTTGCAAATACATATAACACATAAAAGGAGTAATTAAATGAATTCATGGAAAACAGATAAATGGTACACAAGCGCAAGTAACTTTAATGAAAAAGTAACTAAAGACTTTAAATTCAAGCAAGACATTAAGATACACGATGTAAGTTTGAGAGATGGAGAACAACAAACAGGACTCGTTTTTGATGAAGATCAAAAAGTAGATCTAGCTATAAAAATGGCCGAAATGGGTATCCATCGTATTGAGGCTGGAATGCCAGCAGTATCAAAAGCAGATGAAAATGCAATAAAAAGAATAGTTAAAAGCAATTTAAAATCAGAGATATTTTCTTTCAGCCGTTGTATGATTGATGATGTTAAAAGGGCAGCAGACTGCGGAGTAAAGGGTATAGTAATTGAAATTCCATCAAATGAAGAATTAATTAAACATGCATATGGGTGGGATTTGGAAAAAGCAAAATATTTATCAATTGAAGCAACACAGTATGCAAAAGAAGCTGGACTTTACACTGTATTTTTCCCAATAGATATGACTAGAGCAAGTATTGACTGGGTATTAGAATTAGTTCAGGATGTTGCAACAAATGGTCATATGGATGCATTAGCAGTAGTTGATACATTTGGAGTTTTGACACCACATACAGTACCATATTTAATTGATTTAGTAAAATCTAAAATCAGCAAACCAATTGAAGTTCATTTTCATGATGACTTTGGTTTGGGTAGTGCCAACACAATTATGGGATTAGCTGCTGGAGCTGATGTAGCACATACAACAATTTCTTCCATAGGAGAAAGAGCTGGAAATGCATCCTATGAAGATGTAGCCTTAAGCTTATTGACAATGTATGGCATTGACCTTGGTTTAGATTATTCTAAAATTTATTCATTATCAAAGAAAATGAGAGAATTTTCAGGTTTGAATATTAGAGGAAATAGAGGAATAGTTGGGGACGATATTTTTAAGATAGAATCAGGAATTGTAGCTGCATGGTACAATAATGTTAAAGATAAAAATCCATTGCTAGTAAGTCCATATTTACCAAACTTAGTAGGTCAAACTGATTCACAAATAGTATTAGGAAAACATAGTGGTATGCCATCTATAGATGATTGGTTGAGCCAAACTAATCACAACTTTGACAAGGATACTAAATTAAAAATCTTGGATGATGTTAAATTGATTTCATACAAAAAAAGCGGCTTATTAACGCAAGAAGACTTCAATTCTATCATTAAAAACTACGTGTAGCTCAAAAAACAAAATGAGCGTCAAACAATAATATTAGCTTGGCATTTTACCAAAAAAGGGAGCTCGCGGGCTCCCTTTTAATACTATATTATTTTAGTCAGCATCCCTAACAAGTCTTACCATGTTATAAACACGTTGTTCATCACCTTGAGGTGCATTTTCATCTGATACTGGATAATCTTCTCTATCACCTGTTTTTGGATCGCTTTTTTGTGAGCCTGAACCATGTGCGTCAACTACCTCACCGTTCATTTCACCCATAGCTTTACCAAAAACCATGTAACTTGCTGCATTGTATTCAATAACACTGGCACTTGTATCATTATGTGTAGTTCCTGACCAATAGTAACCATAATCATCTTCGCCAAATGCATTTATTATTGGTGTACATGAGAACAAGTCATCAATAGCTGGTGTACCATTAATTATTGTTGATTTAGAATAATCAGCTAAACTTTGAAGCTCTTTGATATTAGGTAAACGCCAATCAGAGTATCCGAGGAATTCTTCATCATTCTTTTCTTGTACCCATTCTAAAGCTTCTTGCCAATTAAGTGTACCATCACCTTCAGTACCAGCTTCATAGTAACCAGAATCATTTTGTGACCACATTAAACTTGTTGCTTCATCTGTGATAGTTTCGTCACCGTTGTCAACAAATAGATTTTGACCATAATTTGTATTACCTCTTACAAAGTAACAGTAGAAGTCTTTATCTATTTCATAACCTTTAATACGTCCATCAGCAAAGTTATAACCAAATACTGTTGTGTTTCCACCAAGAGTTGTTGAATTATAAATAGTTGTTGTTAAAATTTGCGAATCTATAAATCTTGGTTCACCTGCTTGATCTCCATATAAGAATACAAAGTAATCCGTATCAATGTATGGTATTGATGTATCTGAACTTGTTCTTGTTTTACCTGAGAAATCTACTAAAGAATAAAGTTCTTTAATTGTAGGAATTCTCCAATCAGAATAGCCACCAAGAGCTGCTTCATTAAATTCATCAAGATATTCTACAGCTTCAGCCCATGTTAATTTCTCACCAGGATCTTGTTGCCACATAAGACCTGTCACATTGTCTGTTACAGTACCATCTCCATTATCTGTGTAACTTGGCGCATTACCTGTATATGAAGCATCTTGACCATAGAAAGCTTCACCTTCTGCAGGTTCGTCAATAATAGCATCATTTGAGAAGAAAAGTGTTTGGTTTGTATCAACAATTGGGTAACCGTCAACTGCTGCTGTATAACCTACTGATGCAACAAGTTCTTCTTCAATAGCATTAGCTTCTTCTACAGTATATGTACTTTCAGTTTGGCCACTCATAGGACCCACCATACCGTCTCCTGGACCCATCATACTACCTTCACCACTAAATGTTTCGTCCCCGATTAATACTGTTGAGTTACTACTATCCCAGTCTACTGTATTACCAAGGGCTTCTGATACAAATCTAACTGGTACCATTGTACGGTCATCTGCAATAACCGGTATGGTATCCATTGCCATAGTCATACCATTTAAAGTATAAGTTGCTGAACCAATTGTCAGTATAATTGTCGAATCATCTTTATCAACAGTTACTGTTTGGGTTTCACTATCCCAAGATACATTTGCTCCTAAAGCCTCCGATACAAATTTTATAGGTACCATTGTTCTACTGTCACTATTTACATATGCATCAACATCACTTTCAACTAATTCTCCATTTACAATGATTTTCACTAATGATTCTGCTGCATAAACAGATACATTATTTGAGAATAGTGATACAACCATTGTACATGCCAATGCTAAGGATAAAAATCTTCTTTTCATGTTTTCTCTCGTATAATCTAATTCTCTAAATATGAATAATTAGATTATATTTTCCTTTCTTTATTTTATTTTATTTTTGAAAATATCTATTTGTAATTATATTGCACTCTCGATAAAAATAAACATTATTGTTCACTTCATCATCTAGAGGTAAATATCTATTCAAAATCAACTATACCCTCAATATTCTTCATTAAACTACTACCCAATTCAATTCCTAATATTTCTCTCAATTCTATTTAGCATATCCATAAACAGAATTAATTCGTCTTCTGAAAAACTGCCAAAAATTATTTCAGAATGGTTTTCAATAATTTTTTTCAACTCAACATCTGTTTTTTCTCCAAGCTCAGTTAAAAAAATATTATTTTCATTTTTTTGAGAACCACTCTCTTTAATAATAAGCTTTTTTCCTTCTAATTTAGTAATAGCTTTTGAAATTGCCTGGGGTGAACAACCTACAAATTTTGATAAACTTCTTTGATTCATGCTGCCTTGACGACTGAGCACTCCAATAATATCTCTAGCACTATGATTTAATCCTTTCATGCTAATTTCTTCATTGTCTTGCCTTGGTGTTTTTATTTCTTTTGTTAATTCAGAAATGTCTAGTAATTTTTTCATAACATTAACTTTTTTCATAATATCTCTCCATAACTATCAACCAGTTGATACTAATATACCATGTTATTTCTTTGTTGTCAACTAGTTGATACTAAAATAATAAAAAAAGCAGCTTTTTTGCTGCCCTTAATTGCTTAAATAAAATCAAAGCTATATATACTAGACTGACTACCTTATAATTATCTGGTTCAGGAAATTCAATCTCTGGAGGCATTATTTCTCCATGCCTTTTCCCAATTCAAATAGTCTTGGAAACAATATGTTGCTTTCCAGATGAATGTGTTGGAATACATCTGATTCAAGTTCTTTAAGTTTGTTGTAAGTCAATTCATAAGTTTCACATCCGTCATCAGGAGATGTGAAGTTGTTTGTAATGTCTCTGAGTTCCTTAAGAACATTGCCTGCCTCAGTATGCTCTTCTTGAAGTTCACGTATGATTCTCACAGCTACTTTTAAATCTGCTAAATCTTTGGTTTCTTCGTATTTCTTGATTGCTGGATACTGTACCGCCTCTTCCTTAGCTAAATGCACTTCCAGTTCCATTTTTATTGTATTAAATGATTTGTGAACCTTAGAAAGCTCTGGATGATGCTCACCGTGAACCCTGAGAATTGTTGTTGCAAGCTTGCTAATTCTTGGAAGTTCCGACCAAAGATATGAATGATGGGTGTTTACTATATAGTCTGTCAATTGGCTCAGTGGTACTTCCTGCCAGTTCTTATCGCTCAAATCATTTTCAGCTGAATATTCTTCGTACAAGCTATTTAGTTTGTTCATCACTTCAGTTTCGTCTAGTTTTTGTTCTTGTATGGCTTCAATTAGCGGTCTTTCGCCTCCGCAGCAAAAATCAATTCTGTATTCTTTAAACAAGTCTTTTGATTTTGGAAATTCAGTTGCAATGTTTCCTATTTGTTGTGAGCTATTAAATTTATTCATATATTCCTCCTGTTTTTCCTTAATTTATAATATATAGCTTTTACAGCCTTAAGGATAATATCAAATTATTTATAATCTAATATTATCACATTTTCAACTCAATTACCTTGATTTAAATCAAATTATAAAAAATATATCAGCGTTAATTTTCCTTGAATTCACCCGCTATAACAGTTCCATGATAATCCCAAGATAATTTAACTAGCATATAATTTCAAACTAACAAATAACAAACTGTATATTATACTCTTAGAATAAACAAAAAATTTGTGGGAAATATAAGAAAAATATAACACAAGGAGGATTTTAATATGAGCAAGGGTAATGGCAGACAAAATAAAAATGGCATGGGTAATGGTATGGACAAGTTAAGTGGCTCATGTAACGGCATATCATCGAGTACTAAATCTCAAGATGAATTAGATTTTAATACTCTCAAGGATATTCCTGAGTCAGATATTAAATCAGGAAATATCAATCGAAGTAATAAAGACAAAGGTTTCAAAAACGAGTTAAAATAGCAAATATTAGATACTTGCAAACATGGTGATTAGGATGCCGTAAGTTAAAAAATACCTATTTAAACAATTTAAGTAGGTATTTTCAAATATTATTCTCCTAAATTTGCCTTTTCTATTTTTTAATATGTACTCTATCAAGATCCGGATTTTTTTCTCAATATTTCACCATGAATTTACATATGATTAATATTTTTTCATAGTTTGTAAGTGTTTAGGGAGAGATCCCACAATTACTCCTTGGTTAAATATTCCTTATCATCCATCGAATTTAGTAACTTCTCTACTTGTTCGGTGACTTGTTCGGTATCTGCAATTTCGCATAATGCATCATAAACTGTAGTTAGTAAAAACTCCACGAATTTTCCCGAATTAGCACTATGGTCACATTCCCCCAAAACTCTATAATATTCTTCCTGACGTCCCCTATGTCAAGATATAAAAAAAAGCGGATTATTCCGCCAGAATTTACTTACATTCAATTTTTCTTTTTGTTCTATTATTAGCTTCTCATTTCTAAAAGCTTATTTTTCAATTCTATTTCAATTCGGTTCAACTCGACTTCTGCTTCTTTCCTCTTCTGACGACCTTCTGCTTGAATACGCATCACTTCATCAAGAGTTGAAATCAATGACTCATTGGTGATACGAAGTGTCTCAATATCAACAACTCCCCGTTCTGATTCCTTTGCTGTATCTATTGTGGCCATTTTAAGTGTTTCTGCATTTTTTCTTAATAACTCATTGGTCATATCTGTT
>JBGUET010000013.1:0-18824 GCA_041821225.1 Sedimentibacter sp. | reverse complement strand
AAATCGGATGTGCTAGAATTAAAATTACTGTAAGAAATAATACAAAGAGGGCAATTGTTATTGATAGAGGGAGACTCATTATATATAGAAAAATTGATGAGGAATTATCACGGCATCAAGTATTTGGATTTAATGAATACGTTGGTGCAGATTTTCAATTACCGATACTACCAATGGAAGAAAAACTCGGGGATTTATTTGTAGGTTTTGAATCGAGTGATTGTTTAAGATTAAACATGGACGAATACGGTTGGTGTGATGATAGGTTTGTTTTCAAATTAGAATTTTGGGATACTTATGATAACCTTTATACGAGTACGTTAGATCAAGGTGATGTTTTTGCAAAGGGAAAATTTCTATGGAAAGTAAAATCAAAAAATAAGAGGTAAAAATATATAATATTTTGAGAATAAGGAGAGACATTTACTATAAAAACTTTATACCGTGAGGAGTGGATGATATGTCACAAGTTACAGCTACAGCTTTGAAGATAAAATATTATTCTGGGGCATTTGGGATTGCTACTGATTTTGGAGTTTGCGAGATTTATATTTCGGCCAAAGGAGATATTTATACAAAATTTGAAAGGGATATTAAATATAGTGATGATTTTGGAGGTGATAGGGGTAAGGCTCTACCAATTAGTATTACATATAAATATAGATTAGAAGAGAATAGGGCATCCAAGATATTTGAAGATTTCGATTTACTTTTGTTAAAACCTGCCGAAAACGATATGCCTGCTTGTGATGGTGGAAACTGGGAAATGACGATATATACAGAAGATCTAAATATTAAAACAAAAGGTTATATGCCACCAGAACCATTCGGTGAAAAACTATCAAAAAAAATAAAAAAACATATAAAATATGAAATGGAACCAATGATTTTTTAGAAATAAAATAACAATATTATGGGTGGATATAAGAGAAGGGGATGTTTAAAGTGTCTTGTTTATACTGTTGAAAAAATCCTTCTAAACAGCGATTTTTTATGTAAATTCATAGTAAAGAAAACAAGGAATTTTTACTTTTATTTATCTTATTGCTAGTTGGAATGATAACAGTTTTGTGTTTTATAACAATTAAAAAATACAGATTAAACGACCCCATGTCTTTCAATAATTATAAACCTTTGGTAAAAGTTAAAACAAATTGGCGAAAGTTATATATTATATGATAATAACATTTCAACATAATAAAAAAAGCGCAATAATGAAAGAAAAAATATTTAAAAAGTATTATTAGAGGGGAGCAATATGAAGATACATTATTTTCAAAGATATCATGGAGCGGAGAATGTAGCAACAAATAATGCATTATTACTTATATCAAGACTTTACAATTATTCTCCTGATTTGTTTCATCGTTTTATGGCTAAATTAGTTGAAGAGAAATATACTGATTTTTATACTGAAGTGAATTTTGAACTTCAATTAAAGGGACAAGGTTCTGTACCTGATGGCCAAATTCAACAAAAGGGATATAACATAATAATTGAAACAAAAAAGGTAAAGAAATTCATTATTTTTCAGATACAGAATCATTTATCAGAATTTAAAAATGAAGACTTTCAAATAATGTTGACATTGAGTCCATATGAAATGGATTTGAAACAAGCTGATGCTATAAAAAATCTTGTAGATAAGGAAAACTCAAAACGTAATATAAATATTAAACATATACATACAACATTTCAAAAAATAATTTCGTATATTGATGAGTTGGTTGATGATTATAGAGATTATGAAATTAGAGATATACTAGAAGACTATAGAGAATGTTGCTCTTTAGACAATTTATTACCTAACTCAGGCAGATTGATGAGAGCCGTAACAGCAGGGGAAACTTATGATGATAATATCGAATTAAATCTTTATTATGATCCTGCTGATCGTGGTTATACAGAACATACTTACATAGGCTTATACAAAAATAAAGCAATACGTGCTGTGGGAAAGATTGTTGCGATTGTAGAAGCGGATTTAATTAATGAAAAACTAATCATCAAAGGCTTTGCTAATATTACAACAAAGCAGGAAAAAGATATTTTAGAAGCTATTAAAAGGGGTATAAATCACGGTTATAATATTGAAACTGATCATAAATTCTTTTTGGTAGATAAATTTTATAACACAAATTACGAAAAAACTTCTAAGCAATCTTTGCGAGGTAAAAAATTCTTTGATATATGTGAACTATTCCCCAAAGAAAGTATTACTGGAGCTGAAATGCTTGCTTTAAGGTTGAATGATATGACCTGGCAATAAGTGTTCTGCAATGAGCTACTCGCTTTCTTTGGGATAGCCCAAGAAGAGGAAAATAAAAATCAAGATAACGAAATAAAGGAGTTTAAAATGGAGGAGCAACAATTTTTCATAGTAAATGGGTCATCTAACATAGATGTGTTAGATGAGAATTTATATTGCTATGATAGTACTGTATTTGCTTTAACGCCGGCAATTCAAAACAGAGTGTATGATGGGCTGTTAGGAAAAGTTAAGCAATTTGTCGACTCTGCTCCTGCAGTACAAAAATCTAAAGATTATGTGCAAAGCAAAACAGAGTATATTCCAAGATTTGACCTTATTCCGGAAAAAATTAAACAGGCATTACAAAACGGTACGGCTGAAATAATCCCATGCAAAGATTCTACAGATACGTTATATCTACAGATTAGGTCTAAAATCAAAGGGCTTGTGATAAACGGGAAAGAGTATGGCAAGAATCGAAAAATTAAGGATATCCCATTGAGTACTAAAAATGTCCCTACGGATGTCGCTGGAGCTATGCAGTGTCTATCCATGCAAAATCAGTTAAATCAAATAGCTAATGGACTTAGAGAAATTTCAGAAGCCTGCGAATTTAATTTCGGAAGAATAATTCAAGGGCAACGAGATGACCGTCTTGCTAAACTATTGAGTAGCAGAAGTTGCTTTATTCAGGCACTCGCAATGTCATACGAGACTCTTCAACGGCAAATGCTTATACAAGCTATCTGTGATGCTAATTCTGCTCGTGCAGAACTTGCGTTTCAAATCAAATCCGACATTAATTTGCTCGGTGGCGACAAATTACCTAAATCGAAGGATATGGAAAAGATGGTCTATGACATAAACAGAGCCATAGTTGCGATGAATAATGCCGTTCAACTTTCCTTGTATTCATATCAGGTGCTTGGAGAACGCACTGCGCAACTCTCAGTAGTTAAAGAACACGAAACCTTTATAAAACAGGTGTTACTTAAAGAAATCGAATATAAAGGAAATAAACAAATTGCTTGGAGGTTGATTTGCTCATCTGGAAAAAGCGGATTAACACCTAGTGATTTTGGGATGCTTCCAACAAAACTACTTGAAAGCTGCGCAGTTTTTATAGAAAGCAAAAATGAAAAACCAACTACTTACTTGGAGGTCAAATCAAATGGCTAAAGAGAAAGCTAAACAATGCAAAACCAAAGGTTGTAACAATCCTGTGCTTTTCGGAAAATATTGCGAGCACTGCAAGCAAAAAAGAAAAGAAAAAAGAGATAAGATATGGGCAGGAATAGTAAGTGCTGCTATTTTGGTTGTCGGTTTCAAAATGAAAAAAGGTAGTAATAAAACAAGTTCCTAAAATTGCAATAAGACAGGGGGATGTTTCGGGACCAGTGAAAAAGAGCCGCTTTTTCACTGGTCTCGGACGTTTCATCTGTCTTGCCCTCTAAACGATTACACATTGACATTTAATGGAAAAAACAATACAATATTTATAAGACTATTTTATCTTTTCAAATTGCTATGATAGTACAATTGAGGTGCTTTTAATATGCCACGGTTAGCAAGGCAGAAAAGTATTACTGGATGTATCATATTATGCTAAGAGGAATTGACAAAAGAGATATATTCTTAGAAAATGAAGATAAAATGAAATTTTTATAAAGTATTAATACAGCTAAATAAGCTGGAAAGCTTGAATTATATGGATGTTTAGAATATAAGGCGGTAAGTAGCTTTAATGATATATATAATAAAAAATGTACAAGAATACGACAATTGAGCAGGGAGTTTACTATGTTTTCTGATGTTGAACAGAAGTTAAAGAAAAAGAATAAGATATTGTTCTCTCGTGACAGTGAATGTTTACAGGAGCTTAAAACGCTGATAGAACAACAAAAGCATCGTACGCTTGTTATGTGGGCGCTGGATTGTGCTAAAGTTCCTCTTGCACAGTTTGAAGAAAAATATCCGCATGAGTTACGACCAAGAAAAGCGTTGGAGCTTTCCGAAGATTGGTCAAGAGGAAAAATTAAAATGCCCGCTGCAAAACGGGCAATTTTAGATGCTCATGCAGTTGCTAAAGAAATTGATGATAGTGTATATGGTGCTTTGTGTCATGCTATTGGTCATGCTGGTGCTACAGTGCATGTAGGAACACATGCATTAGGACTTCCGTTTTATGAATTAACAGCCATTGTTCTTAAGTGTGGAAAAGACGAGTATCACAAGCAGGTTAATGAAAAAATCAATTATTACCACCAGCATCTTATATATTGGCAAGAAAATATTGATAAAGTTGATTTAGAATGGGCAAGCTTTTTATTAAATGATAATCGCTCCAACAAAGAAAAGTTACTGAATGATATTCCCACAGAAAATTTAACCAATATAACTAGGTTGCAATGAGTGTTAAAAATAATTAAATTTTATTGAATAGGGATAATAATTACTTAAGTGACAGGCACTTAAGTTTTAAGATAAAAGTCTAGTATATTTTGCTTTGTTTCATCATTTAAACATTATCACTTGTCGTTCAGATTGCAAAAATTCTAACAATATATTCTATTGACAAATAGAATATATTATTTTATAATACATTTAGACGTTTATCTAAGTATCTAAATGTATTGAGAAGGTGATAGTGTATATATGGGATTTCAAGATAGCTTTAAAGCCTTATCAGATCCTACAAGGCGTAAGATAATAGAATTATTAAAGGACAAAAACATGACGGCAGGTGACATAGTTGATCAGTTTCAAATGACTGGAGCATCTATTTCACACCATCTATCCGTATTAAAAAATGCAGGTTTAGTTACAGATGATAAACAAGGTAAATATATTTATTATGAACTGAATTTATCAGTGGTTGAAGAAATTCTAGCATGGCTTGCTTCATTAAAGGAGGAAAAATAAATGAAAATATTCAAGCAAGATAATATAAAACAATGGGTTTTGTTTGCAGTGACATTGATAATAGGTTTAATTTCATACAATTATCTTCCTGAAAGCATACCAATGCATTTTGATATTGCAGGGAATGTAGATAGGTATGGGGGAAGAATTCAAATATTCATTGCACCTTTAATAATATTGTTTATGATTATTATAGCAGAGGTTGCTAGGAATGTTGATCCAAAGAAAAATGCATACAATAAATTTAATAAGCAGTATTACATGATTTACTTTTTAGTAGCACTTTTAATGCTGGGCGTGCAATTATACACATTGGCATTTAGTTTCAATACGAATGTTGTAAATATTAGTTTATTAATGCCGTTTGCTACTGGGTTGTTGTTCACCTTAATAGGAAATGCAATGCCTAAGTTCAAGCAAAATTTTTATGCTGGCATACGAACTAGCTGGACATTGTCAGACGAAGAGGTATGGGTTAAAACACATAGGATAGGTGGAAAAGTTTGGTTTATCGGCGGTATAATAATGATGATATCATCAATTTTACCTGCTAACATTAAAATGATAGTGATTTTTGGAATTATAATAATTTCATCTATAATTCCTGTAGTTTACTCTTATGTTATATATAGAAAAAAATATAATTCCTAGACTCTACGTCAAAGAATTTAAAAACACCATATAAGCCTTAATACATATGGGGTTTCTTTAAAATTCATTTTTCACCCATTTGGTTAAAGAAAAAAGCTCGAAAACATGTTGAATTATCAGTTTTTACTACCTAATATATGGTAAAATAACAGCAACAAAAGTAGTAAAGCGGCGTCTTAATTATGGTTAACAAAATTGATTTTAAGCCAATAATCTAATATTTCCTTGGAGGTTATATGAAAAAATTATTAATTCTTATACTATGTGTTTTTCTAACATTATCTACATCATGCAAGAAAAGTGAAAAAGTTATTATTGATAATTCCTATTTTGAAAAAACAGGGACTTCTTATTTGAGCGACTTGGTTAATAAGAAATATGATGATGCTTATACAAAATATCCCCATGACAGCGCTATGCAGAATGCTGTTAATCCTGAAAAATATGCTGCTATTTTTAATGATGTAAATAAAACTTATGGAGATTTTGTGAATTTCAGTGGCTCAGATATTTCCTTAAAGGGAGACTATACAATATTTACTATGGGTGTAATATACAAGGCTGGCTCTCTTAATGCAAATGTGGTTTTTGATAAAAATGGCAACATATCTGGTCTGAATTTTAGTGCTTACACTTTTAATGAAAGTATTCTTCCAAATGGAATAACAGAAACTGATATAACTTTTGGGAGCGTTGATTGGCCTCTAACAGCTAAACTTACTAAACCAGAGGCAGATGGCAAATATCCTCTACTTATATTAGTACATGGCTCTGGCCCTAATGATATGAATGAAACTGTAGGAATGAATCAACCTTTTAAAGATATTGCTTATTCATTGGCACAAAAGGGTGTAGCTGTTTTAAGATATGATAAAAGAACTTTCACTTATATGAACAAACTTACTGATCTAACAAATTTCACTGTATATGATGAAACTATTGACGATGCTGTGGAAGCAGTCAATTATGTCAAAGATCTTGATTTTGTAGATAATACCAAAATTTATATACTTGGCCACAGTCTAGGTGGTTATTTGATACCTAGAATTGCTGAACTCACATCTGATGCAGCAGGCTATATAATTGCATCTGGAATATTTACCAGCTTAGGTGATATAATACCTTATCAAATAGAATATTTATCCAACTTAGATGGAGTAATTACTGAAGAAGAAAAAATCCAAATAGAAGAGTATAAAGCATCTGCTGCAAAATCACTAAATCCAGACTTGATTGGAGACGATGAAATTGTTATGGGAGCCTACAAATCATATTGGGAAGATTTATATAATTATAAACCAATAGAATTAGCAAAAGAAATCAAGAAACCTGTTTTTGTTTTGCAAGGGGACAGAGATTATCAAGTTCCTGTAGCTCAATATGATATGATTTATGAAGCATTTAAAAATAATGATAATTTTACATTCAAATTATATCCTGGGCTTAACCATTTATTAATATTTGGAACCGAGAAATCAACGCCACAAGAATATTCTGTAAAAGGAAATGTATCTGAAGTACTAATAGAAGACATGGCAAATTTCGTGAAGTAGAACATTAAATTTGTTAAGATATAATTCAGGAGGCAATTATGTTAAAAATTGAGAATTTATCAAAATCATATTCAAATGGAAAAACTATGGCAGTAGACAACATATCATTAGTTGTTGAAAAAGGCCAAATATGCGGGTTCTTAGGCCCCAACGGAGCTGGTAAAACAACAACAATCAAGATGATTGTTGGTTTGTTAAAACAAGATTCTGGAAATATCTATATTGGCAATATGGATACCCAAAAAGATAGTCTTATGACAAAATCCAAAATTTCTTATGTTCCCGATAATCCTCAAATATATGAGAAATTAAAAGGCATTGAATATTTAAATTTTATAGCAGATGTATACAAAGTTTCAAAGATTGATAGAACAGAAAGAATACTTAAATATCTAAGTCTTTTCCAATTGGAAGAATCTATAAATGATTTAATTAGTTCTTACTCACATGGTATGAAACAAAAACTTGTGTTGACTGGAGCCTTATTGAATGATCCTGATTTATTTGTTTTAGATGAACCTATGGTTGGATTAGATCCTAAATCCGCATATAATTTGAAGGAACTCATGAGAGATATGTGTGATAGAGGTAAGTCGGTATTTTTCTCAACTCATGTACTTGAAGTTGCTGAAAAAATCTGTGATAAAATATCAATAATCAATAAAGGCCAACTGATTGCTGAAGGAACAATGGAAGAATTAAGAAAAAAGGCTGGCAGTGAAGAGTCACTTGAACGTATTTTCCTTGAGGTGACAGAATAATGAAAGAAATATTTTTACTTACCAAGGTCAGTTTAATAAATAATCTTAATATACATGGCTTTAATCCTAAAAATTACAAAAGTAAAAAAGATAGATTTAAACCTTTTCTTTTCATATTTATCATAGTAGCATTGCTACCCTCATATTATTTGTATGTCAAATTTGTTAAACAAATGGGATTATCTTTATTAATGATAAATCAAGAGCTTTATTTTACTGCCCTTGCACATTATTCATCAACTTTAATTGTTTTTATGTTTGGATTAATATATGTATTATCATATTATTATTTTTCAAGAGATACTGATATGTTGATTCCATTGCCGATTAAGGGTAAAACCATAGTAATTTCAAAATTTTTATCTATTTTAATCTACGAATATTTAATACTCAGCTTCTTTTTAATACCTATTTTAATTATTAATAGAAGTTTTGTAGGTGGAGGATTCTTTTACCTAATAAAAGCGACAATCACATTTTTACTTACTCCAATAATACCATTATCTTTGTCTTCAATTATTGTAATAACAATAATGAGATATACCAATATAAAAGGCAAAAAAGATTTGATAAGGGTTATTTCCATGTTTGTTTTCCTATTTTTTATAATTGGAATTCAGATTGTTATCCAAAAAAGTATGATGAGTATTCCAACTGGTCAGGAGCAAGAATTTTTAGCAGATCTATTCAAGAATAGTAAGCTTTTAATTGATATGTTGGGTAAATATTTTCCTTTATCAAAATGGGCTTCAATTATTCTATCCCAATCAGGATTAAACTCAATATTTTATTTATTTATCACAATAATTGTAAATATAGTTGCTTTTATGATTATGGTGCTTTTTAGTGAAAAAATGTATTTAGGTGGAATTATAGGTGGAAAAGAAGCCAATGCTAAAAAGAAATTATTGACAGAAGAAGAACTTAAAACAGCTTCAGGAGAAGTATCAAGAGATTTTATTGCCATATTTAAAGTTGATATGATTACATTATTAAAAACTCCAATATATATGTTTAATTGTATAAGCATCGTTGTAATAATGCCATTTTTACTTCTTGTTATGCCCGCTCTAACAGGAGTTTCTAAAGAAATGCTTGTTTTAAATGATATATTTAAAGCAAATATAGATATATTTACATTTGGGTTAGCCGGCGGATTTTTATTATTTACAACCGTAAATCCTACTGCTTCTACTTCTTTCTCACGTGAAGGCAGTACTTTTTGGATAACAAGAATTATTCCTGTTACTTCAAAAAATCAAATTATTGGAAGAAGCATATCTCCAATGATTCTTCAAGCGGTTACTATTTTAGTAGTGTCTGTTGGAATAAGATTTTATATACCAATAGGAATACCTAATATAATTATTGCGGCAATTTTAGGAATTATTGGTGCTATTCCTTTGATTTTAATAGGACTTTTTATAGATATAAGCAGACCCCTGTTGAATTGGGATAATCCCCAAAGAGCTGTAAAGCAGAATATGAATGTATTAATTAGTATGGCTGCTGGTGTAATAATAATTGTGGCTTTAGGTGCTTTGACCTATTTAATGATAAAAATAAATCTGCAAAAATTGCTAATACTCTTAACAGATTTATGTATTTTCTTATTACTTTCATTTTTACTATATAAATTACTTTTGAAAAAAATCAAAATACAATTTGCAGAAACTGAATAATTAGTATTGATATAGCTTAAGTGACAAACACTTAGGTTATCCTTGTAGGACTTTATAAGGACCTTAAAATATTTCTTAATACATTAATGTCGTTTAAGTAGTATAACAACTGTTCCTTAGTAGAAATAGTATCTTCAATTTCATTAAAAAAACTATGTACCATCTTTATGATATGGATACTTTCATCATCTTCAAAATCATTAATATGCTCAGTAAGTTTGCCTTCCATTATGGATTTTAGGTAAAGAAATACATACTGCTGTAAACTATAAAGTATGGCATCCTCAATCCAGTAATCAATATTTTTTGTGCTTACATCTTTTTTCATCATCTGTTCATATAATTCTAGACCGTCAGTTTCGTTTTTCCAAACATCTACGAAAATGTAATCAAAACTATTTAAAAATGCATCATTGTAATAATCGAACAAATCACCTTCTATTATCTTTATAGTTTTCATGGTATTGAACTGAGGCAGGATTATTTCTTTAAATAGTTTTATAATATCTGAATTTTTTTCAACTATAGTCACTGATTCAACTTCATCCTTAAGGATGCAGTTATAAGGGAAATATCCAATTCCAAGCCCAAAAGTCAGCACATTTCCATGTGCTTTTTTAATAGGCAAAGCCATTGTATTTTTTTCTGCAAGATTGGGAGACATCCATGATTCTCCGTTTTCAACTATCACTGTTGATTTAATATCTTTATCATAATATGCTAAGCTTGTATAATTTTTTAAATATATATCCTTATTTCCAAAGTCAACAGGTTCTAAATGGCCCTTTTTTAAATTATAATATTTGAGTTCTATGCCAGTTTTGCTATTATTTAAAGCTTTTAACTCTATATTTTTATTGTAAGGCATATCATAAAATTCTGATGCTGAAAGTTCAAGAATTTCAGTATTTTTAATTCCTAGCTGTTCATATGATTTAGCAAAGCTCTTCTTAATTTTTGGTGTCACAAAGGATTTCTTGTATTTTTCAGACATACTCCAGAAACAGAATGTATTTTCTAAATTATTCCTTATAATTTCGAATACATTGACAACTTCGTTATTGTTATCTATTTTTATCATAAAAAGTTTACCATCCGTAGTTTTATTTTATTAAAAGTTTATTAAAAGTTCATAAGTTAAGTATACCATTTTTTATTCTGAAAGTATAAATAACTTAAGTGACAGCACTTAAGTTATTTTCTGAGCTTTAAGTTTATTAGTATGTTCGCTTCTTTATATGATAAATTTGAATAGATTATGTATTTATTTCTCCGCCGCTGCAGTTACAGATAGTATCTGGGTCGAATACAAAAATTTCTTTCATAAATAAAAATTTTCTAGCGCTTATATGTAGTCTTGGTTTAGAATATTTTATTTTTTTATTTTTATAAATATGTACTCCATCAATAACCAACTCATCAAATTCATGTTTATTTTTTGGCCTTCCAAGCTTTACTGCTGGAAGATACGGACCGGCACAGCATACCTTCTTCATTGGAAGGCTTAGTGTTATATGGTCTTCCTTTTTTTCATTTATAAATGATTTAAGATTATCAGTTAGAATAATTTCCATGTGGATACCTCCAAATTTTGCATAAGTCTTATAAATATTTTTAATACAATATATTTACACCTAAACTAGATAATCTAAACATTATGAAAGAAAAAAACAAATTAATAATATTTGTTATTGTTGGAACGATACAATATTTATAAAACTATTTTATTTTTTTGAATTACTATGATAGTACAAGCAAGGTGCTTTTAATATGCCACGGTCAGCAAGACAGATGAAACGTCCCGGTGTCTTTCTGTGTCTTGCTGGTGTCTTGTATACAAAAGCATTCACAAAGTTTGCTTTTAAAAGCTTTGCAAAAAAAAGCATTGATATTGCAACGAATTTCTATTAGATAATTGTTAAATGTCATATTGACAGCATTATTAACATATGTTATAATCCCAATATAAATGATTTAGTGATACGATATTTGGAATGAAAGAAGTGAGCTTCTTTCATATTGAAAACGTTATTGCTATCATTGAAAAATTGAACAGATGAAGGGAGAATTAAAATGAGTTTAGAATTTGATGAAAAATTGTCGTATTTGCAGAAACCCGACAGAAGTGAAATGACAGATGAAGAATATAAGGTTTTTGACACTGGTTTTGAAAACATGATGAAAAATTGGGGCTTTATGAACAACCTATTTAAGGTGATGCCTCTTAATGCTTCTCAGAACATCGGCTTCTTGAATTTCAAGGGTTCATTGTTCAATGAAAAATGTTATTTGAGTGATGCAGACAAGGAAATGATGGGACTTGTAATTTCATCAACAAACGGATGTACATATTGTTTGACAACTCATTCAGATTATCTAAGGGGCTTGACAGGAGATCCAGCATGGGTAGATCAACTTTCTTACAATTACAGAGCAGCCAAATTGACAAAAAAACAGAAAGCATTATGTGATTATGCATATTTTGTTACTGCTTACCCTCGCGAAATTGATACTAAACAGGCTGATAATTTAAGAGAAGCTGGTTTCAATGACCACGAGATACTTGAAGCGGCTTATGTAGCAGGATACTTCAACTATACAAACCGCTGGGTTAGCACTATTGATCCTTTGCCAAATCAAGGACATTACTATCACAATAGAGAGAAAAAATAGTATAAGATGGAGATTCACCATCGGATTCTTGACGTTGTAGTGTTGCCTTTACGTTTCACCAAAGTCAAGCGATGGCTTGAATTGTTGAGTAACTAATAGATATACCCCTAGCCATAAGCTATAAAAACAATGCATTACCAGGGAATCCTTTAGATTCATCAAAAGCCATACACATAGCAAGTATACAAGGACCAATGATGAAGTAACCTATTCGCCTGTAATAAATGTTTGACCACATACCTTACATTTAATTGTCCTTTGCCACAATTATTGTCGTAAATATAAGACGCAACAAATACAGGGCATATAGTATATTCTAGAATTGTTTTTCCGTTAATACGTTGAACCGGCTTAATAGCCTCGTCGTACTTCAAGATATGTATTCAATTAAAAAATTGTAAACTTGCTTAATAAACTTTTAAATTATTGGAAGTTTATTTTTTTAAAACTTTTGGTATTTAGGGCTAAATAGAAAAACTGGGTGTCTAGTGACGCTACTAAAAATAGCATGGAGAAATGATTATGAAAAATAAGTACAAAAAACTATTTGAAAAAGGACATATTGGAAGGCTTGAAATAAAAAATAGAGGAGTTATGGTGGCTGCTGGCACAGATTTTGCTAATCATGACGGTACTGCATCAATGAGATTAATCAAGTACTATGAGGAACGCGCTAAAGGCGGGGTAGGCTTGATAATAAACGAATATACTGGAGTGGACCAAGTAGGCAGTGTGCCAACGAACTACAATTTGCGTTTGTCAGAAGATTTTAATATTTCTTCTTGTGAACAGTTAACAGAAGCTGTGCATAGGCATGGTTGTTATATTTTTGCCCAGCTGCATCACGGTGGTAGCACATCTAATCCATTGTTTGCTGGCAGACAATCAGTAAGCTCTAGCAATGTGCCAGCTGCACCAGGAGGTCCAGTTCCTAGGGAGTTAACTCTTGAGGAAATAAAAGTGATACAACAGAAGTTTGTGGATGCGGCCTTGCGAGCTAAAAAAGCAGGATATGACGGAGTTGAACTTCATGGAGCACATTCATATCTGATTGGACAGTTTTTTAGTCCATATTATAATAAACGAACAGATGAATACGGTGGAAGTTTAGAAAACCGAATGCGTTTTGTAGATGAAATAATAGACGGTATTAGAGCCGCTCTTGGGAAAAGTTATCCTTTGTCTGTCAGAATATCTGGTGATGAAATGACCCCTGATGTACCGGGAACTCTGAATCTTGAAGATGGTTTAGAGATTGGTATGCACCTTGAGCAGAAAGGGATTGACGTATTGAATGTAAGCAATGGAAGCGCCCTTAACGGTAATGCTAATTGTGATTCATATGCGTATACACCAGGTTGGAAAAAACATGTTGCAAAAGCATTTAAGGAAAAACTTAGTATACCTATTATTGCAACAAACACAATTAAGACACCGGAATTTGCCGAACAGATGCTAGAAGAAGGTGTAAGCGATTTTGTAGGCTTAGCTCGTTCACAATTTGCTGATCCTATGTTCATGAAAAAAGCAAAAGAAGGAAGAGAAGATGAAATAAAGACTTGCATTGGCTGTATGTATTGCCGTGAAAGACTTCTAGTTCATCGCAATTCGGTAGCGTGTGCAGTTAATCCTCTAATGGGTAGAGAATATGCTTTTGAAAATTTGAAAGAGAACGGGCAAGGCAGGACTGTAGTAGTAATAGGTGCAGGTCCTGGAGGAATGGAAGCTTCACTAGTGTTGGCAAATCGCGGATTTGACGTAACCTTGATAGAAAAAGAAGATTGTGTAGGCGGTACGATGAATTTGGCCAGTAAACCAGCCAACAAAAGATTGATTAATGATCTTGTTGCATCAATGAAAAGACAGATGGAGCTATTGGGAGTTAAGGTTATGCTTAACACCGATGCTACTGTGGAATTGGTAAAATCTTTGAAGCCTACAGGAGTGTTTATTGCAAGTGGTGCTAATCCAATAATTCCGAAAATGAAAGGAATTGATAATGCCAATGTATATGTTGCTGAAGCTGTTGTTCGTGGAAATGTGAAGCCGGAAGGTAATGTTGCGGTTATCGGAACAGGATTGACAGGGCTAGAGACTTCCGAGATGCTTGGTGAAATGGGTTGCAATTTGGTAATGGTTGAAATGCTTGACAGCGTTGGACCTGGAATTTTTTCAGTAATACTGAAAGAAGCCATGGATAGAATAAATAAATTTTCGCCTAAAGTATTGACTAGTCACAAACTAATAGAAATAACTGACAATGGAATAGTACTTGAGAATATGAAAGATAATTCAAAAGTCACGATTGAAGTTGATAATGTTGTTCTCTCATTAGGTGTAACACCTAATAAAAAATTCGTTGAGGAATTTGAAGATAATTTAGATGTTCAGATTAGCGTAATAGGAGATGCTGGAAAAGGCGGAAGAATTAGTGATGCAATGCTAGATGGATATAGCAAGGCATATGTATTTAATGCTTAATTTAAAATAATGATAAATATAAGCATTTGGATATAAACAACATCAGAGTTAAAAAAATACAATAATATATAAGGAGGATTAATATGTCAAATACAAAACTATGGGAAATCATTAAAGAATTAAAAACAGAAAATTACTCATGGGTGGATTTAACACATGAACTTAGCGCCGAAACACCGCACTGGTTCGGATTCAAACCTTTAGGAATTGAAAAGTTGTTTGATTACCCTGATGCACCAATGAGAGTATATCAGTACACACATCCTGGTCAGTACGGAACTCACGTAGATGCTCCAATTCACTTTGACCCTAATGGAAGAACTCTTGCTGAAATTAGACCGGATGAAATGATGTATCCTCTAGCTGTTGTTGATAAATCAAAAGAGGTAGAAAAAAATTGCGATTATGTATTGACAGTAGATGATTTAAAAGAATGGGAAGCTGAAAATGGAAGATTCCCTGAAGGAAGCTTTGTTGCTTTTCGTACTGACTGGTGTAAGCGTGCACCAGAGGTTTTTGACAATAATGATGAGAATGAAATTCCTCATTGTCCAGGTTGGGATGTAGAAGCAATTAAATGGTTGGTAGAAGAAAGAAACATAGGCGCAATTGGTCATGAAACAGCAGACACTGACCCAGGCCTTGTTACGAGTGATGCTAACAACTACCCATATCCTGGGGAAAAATATATATTGGATATGGACAGGATTCAAATTGAACTGCTTGCAAATTTGGATAAGGTACCAGCAGTAGGTGGATTGATTGTTTGCTCATTCCCTAAATTAAAAGATGGCACAGGCTATCCAGCAAGATGTTTTGCTATAGTTCCTGCAAAGTAACCAAACAGATTTCCATAATAATAATAATAATAATAATAATAATAAAGAGCTGTCTCAAAATAGAAAGATTTTTCTTAGAGAGACAGCTCTTTTTAGTATTTTTAGAACCATTTATGATCATAAATAAAATTCGCTTCTTCTGCAAATTTCATTCTTCATTTACCATTAACAAATAGCTTATAATCTTCAATAGTTTCCATCATTTCCATCATTTCTTTATAATTTTCATTTGTATTTAAAAAGCCCTAGCAGTTACATTTTTTTGTGCAAACCTAGCATTGTCTATATTATAATCACTAATAAAACTATATAATATTCAAAAATATTCATTTAGTGAATATTATAAAAAAATCTATTTATTTATCATTTGTAACAAACAGTAATTTTGCTCATATTGCAACAAATCCAATAACTTATTAACTTAAGTGACAGGCATTGCCAAGGTTTTTTTGGAAGAAGAGGCTATTGATTGCTTAAGATTATTAGTATATAATAGGGGCTAACAGGTATTTGTTGAGGAATATCGTATGGTTTATGCCATTGATATTGTTATTCTAATTTTATATGAAGCGAAGATAGTATATTATAATGAGCATATCTGGATAAATAAGTATTTATGTTATATATTGATAAAGATGATGGGGCAAGGTTTATTTTGATGGTTAATTTCCATCAATCAAAAAGAACCGTCCCCATAATTATATGGAGGAAAAAATGACTGAATTACTAGCACCAGCAGGAAATATGGAAGCTTTAAAAGCCGCAATTTCTAACGGTTGTGATGCAATATACTTAGGAATGCAAAAATTTGGTGCACGTGCATACTCGTCTAATTTCGATTTAGAATCGTTAAAAGAGGCTATTAATTATGCGCACCTGAGAAATGTTAAAATCTACGTTACAATGAATACCATCGTTTTCGAAAATGAAATTGAAGAGATGAAGGCGCAGATGCAGGAATTAAATGAAATCGGTGCTGATGGAATTATTGTCCAGGACCTGGCTGCCTTCGATTATGTAGTTAAAAACTTTCTTGATATGGAAGCACATTGTTCAACTCAAATGGGAATAGACGATGTAGACGGAACTTTATTATTTAAAGAACTTGGTGCTAAAAAAATTGTTCTGTCCCGTGAGCTTGAGATTGAAAAAGTAAAAGAGATAAAAAGAATAGCTAAAATACCTTTAGAAATTTTTGTTCACGGTGCTCTCTGTGTATCTTATTCTGGGAACTGTTTAATGTCTGGATTAATAGGATACCGAAGTGGAAATCGTGGAAGATGTGTTGGTTCATGCCGTAAGGAGTATGAACTAATTGATCGAACAACAGATACATCTTTAGGGAAAAGTTATATTTTATCTACTAAAGATTTAAACACAATCGATTATATTGATGATTTAAGAGAAATTGATTCTTTAAAAATAGAAGGTCGAATGAAAGAGCCTGCATATGTTGCTAATGTTGTATCAAAGTATCGTATGGCCTTAGATAATAAAATAACCGACCAAGATAAAGAAAATCTATACAAAACATTTAATAGAACATTTACTAAGGGATATTTGTTTCATGAAGATAAACGGGATCTTACAAACATCTTGAGACCTAATAACTGTGGTTATGAAATTGGTAGGATTAGCAAGAACATTAAAGACGTGTATGAAATAACACTTACACATACTTTAAATCAAAACGATATAATCAGAATAAGTCATAACAATGAAGATGTTAATTTAACAGTTGTAAAACTTTACGATAAAGATGACAATTTAATCAATAAAGCAGATGATGTTTGTTATATCAAAATCAAAGAAAAGTTGTCTAAGGGTGATTTAGTATATATATCTAAGGATTCTTCATATTATAAAGAGTTAGAATCATCACTTGAAAAAGAATTTAAGCGTTTTAACCTAGATATCAGGGTATATGCATATCCTGATTCAAAGCTTATTATAGAGGGAGAGGGCTTAGGCTTTAATTATTTATATGAAAGTGAAGAAATATTAGGGCAAGCAATTAATAATCCAACAACAAAAGAGCAGGTAATAAAGCAATTTTCCAGATTAAATGATACTATATTTGAACTTAATCATGTAGAATTTGAGGAATATAATGCATTTATACCGGCTAAACTTTTAAATGCAGCAAGAAGAGATGTTGTACAGGGCTTGTATGACTTAAAGATTAACAGTCAAAAGAAAAGAAGCAAATCATTGAAATCAAAAGAAAAAATAAGCTTTGCCCTTAAAAAACCATACATTACGGCTTCTGTAATGAATAATGAACAGTATGATGCTTGCGTGAGCTGTGGAATTAAAGAAATCTATTTTGAAAATGTAGTTAGAAGAAATCAGAATGATTATAAGGAAAAAGAAGGACAGCTACTAATAGGAGGATATGGTGGAATTTATCACTACAGAAAAACTAATCCTTTTGTTACGGACTATTCTCTAAATGTTGTTAATTCTGCTAGTTGCTATGAATTATATAATTTAGGTGCGGCGCGAGTGACCTTATCCTATGAAATGAACAAGGAAAATATAAAGGATTTAGTCAATGCCTATTATGGAGAAAATGAAGGCTATCCAGCACTAGAAATGATTGTGTATGGTAAAGCTCCTTTGATGTTTACAAAATATTGTCCGCTGAAAAAAATGAATCAGTGTGGTGTTTGTAAAACTAATAGCTATGAGTTAAAAGATGAGCAAGGAACTTTCCCTATCATTTCTCATGATGATTGTACGACGACCATTCTTAATGGGAAGACACTTAATCTTTTAGATGAGATGCCAAGCATAAAGGGAATCGAGGCATTCAGATTAAACTTCACGTTGGAATCAACAGATCAAGTTGTGAAAACCATTAATGATGCCTTAGGTAAATTAAACGGCTCAATTAATGAAACTGTCTTTAACCAGGAAACAGACACAAGAGGACATTTGAATAAAGAAATTTTGTAGTGAATACCAGGTGAAACCTAAATGCTACATCTAAAAATAAAATCCTCAAATCT